>JAJZZT010000172.1 GCA_021797415.1 Bacillota bacterium | reverse complement strand
CCCCGCCAATGAAATGTAAAAAGTGACCCAGGACATGTGCAGCGCCCAGACCATGAAAAAAACCGAAACACGGGCATCTACCGGCCCCACCAGCCGCGGCATGCGCGCAGTATCCGACCACATTTCAAATACCCCCTTTTGATTTCAACGGGATTTCTCCGCTTCGATGCGATGTAAAACCGATTCGTCGATCAACCCTTCCCGATAGGCGATGGACGCATCCTCCAACAAAGTACGACCATCCTTTTTGACCATGGTGTCCAGAACGCCATACAGTTGATGCACGGGGACGTCCACCAGATGCTGGCGATGCGCGTCATCCAGCACCAGCCATTCCCGCAAAGCGACACGTCCACCCCCGACGCGCGGGTACAGCCGCTGCTGGATCAGCACCTGCGCCGCGCTCAAGAAACTCACGGCGATCCCCGGCGCCTCCACCTCGCTAAAATTGTGAATGATGCGCCCAGGAATCGCCGCGACCGACTGCGTGTGAATCGTGTGATACACCGCAATCCCGATCTCCGCCGCATGGATCATGCTTTCCATCGTCGCACGGTTGTTGGTTTCCCCGACCAGCAAGGCGTCCACCGCTTTCCGGGTGGAACTCTCTATCCCCAACTCGAAAGACTTCACCATGCGGGGCACTTCCAACTGTTCGATGGTCCCCATGGCGTTCGGGATGTTTTCATAATCAAATTCGATGGGCTTTTCTATCGTCATCATCGCCCGCCGATAAGTCTGCCGGTACCGCTGCACCATGGCCGCCAGGCTCGTAGTCTTGCCCGAACCCATGACGCCCGCGATGCTGACCAGCCCATGTTCCGGGAAAAGCGCCGGTATCAACTGCGGATTGAACCCCAACGCTTCCAGTTCCGGGATGGTTTCCGGAATGAAACGCATCGTGATGGATACGCCGGATTCCAAGCCCGCCTTGACGCCCGTGGCATTTCCGCGCAACCGCCATTTTCCGCCGCGACGATTGTGGGGTTCTTTCTGCACCTCGAAAGAAAATCCACCGGCTGCCCACTCTTGGCCACCGCCGAAGAAGATCGGTCCTGCGTCGCGGCGTCCAGCAGCAAAGATAACTCCAGCGGCGTCGGAACATGCCGCGTCACCGGATAATATTCCCCGTCCACCCGCACGGAAACCGGCGTCGAAGAGTTCATCTTGATGTCGCTGGCCCCCGACTTCCCCAAACGGCCCGCCCAACGCACAAACTTCTGTATCGCCTCGATCTGCGCCCACCCGCCCGGCAACGGCTCATCCGGAAACAATGGCGGAACGCCGTCGAAAAGAATCTGCCCTTCTTCTGGTTCACTCATTTACCCCCCCCGACAGAAGTAAAACTCTGTGGCGACAAACTGACACCAAACCGGATCTGTTCGACGACATAACATACCCACAATGGTGACAAATTGGCGTAAATTAGCGTCATTGCGGGTGATCGCCGACCGCAAACCTTTCACTGGCTGCAAGCCCCGTGTTCAACGGCGCCTCGATGACCGGCTTCCAGTCCTTCGGGTCCTTGAAATTCCCCACTCCGGTCAAACGAAATATCCGCTCGCCCACGCTCAACGTCCGGCCGTTGACCCGCATGGCGACGGTGCCCGTCGACAGTATGGGAGCCGACATGACGCCGCGCTTGTGCAACAGCCAGAATCGCAGCATCCCTGCGTAATCCCGCGTCACCCGGTGCAGGCCCAGCTTGAACCCCTGCCGGGCGGCGAACTCTCCCATCTTCCAGCCTTTCTGAATCCCCGCCTTCCAGGCCGCGCGGTCCGCCGCCGTCTTGGGCAGCAGGATAGGGTTCGGCTTCAACGGCGGCGCGCAACTTTGCAGCAGATAATCCCGCCAAGTCGGCGCCACCGAAACGATTTTCCCGTAACGCAAAATATGCCAGGTCGTCTGCGCGGTGATCGCCAGCCCTCTGCCCTGCTGCAGATAGGAATCGTTGTCCTCCAGAATCACCGGCGGCAACACCCGCCCACCATCCACCAGCAGCGACGCGAAATCATACGCGCGGTTCAACACCTCCGAATGCCGGTGCGCCCAGGCGTTCCACTGGGCCACTCCGGCGCAATACCCCGCCTGCGACCCGAAAGACTCCGCCGCCTGCAAAATGGCCCGCTCCCGGATATTGCTGAAGATGGAAACGAAGCCCGGCTTCTCGTGGATGGCCGAAGAAGGGTCATTCATTAACGTCTTCTCGGAATACACCGGAATGCCGGTATCCGCAGCCGCCATGACCGGCATCGTCAGCGCGGCGGCAAAAAACACACATGGAATCATGCGCGGGATCATGGGCTCAGTTCCCGGCACGGTTCAATGTGATACGGCCGGGCGTAACGCTCAGGGACACCGAATCCGGCAACTGCGCGGCCATGGTTTTCAGAATGCTCAAAACGGATTCATCCCGCCCGTAAACGGACACGTCCATCTGTCCACCCATGCCGGACTTATCCTGATAGCGCCAACCCAGCTTCCGCGCCAAGGCTTGACCCAACACGTTCGCCGCCCCGCTCCACTGCACGTACATCTTCTGCGCAAGCGGGCCGGATGCCGGATGAGACGCGGTCGCCGTTGGCACGGGCGGATGACCATTAGAGGGCGAAACCCCATCCCGCATGGGGAATCCCTGATAAACTCCGCGCCAAGCCACGCTGTGCGCCGCCCGCAAATTGTCCGTGACCTGCTGGATATCCAGCACGGATTTCATGAGCGCCGCGTCCATGTTCGGATGCGGGCCTCCGCCGGCGGGAGGAGCCGATGGAGGCGGCACACAACCGGACAGCAGAACGGCCGGCAACAGCATGAGGCCAGCCGTCCACCGGGCAGGACGCCGAAAAACGACGAATGTCTTTAACATGCGAAGAGTCCTTGCCAAACAAGGTTTAAGATGGGGAAATTGGAAGACCTGCGAAATCGGGAGAACAGACCCAAACGGAAAAACCGATTATCGCGGTTTTTATGCACAACAAACCGAGACAACAGTTTCATCGCGCTTACGCCTAGCGAAAGGAGATATTCTGACCGAGACATCACCACCCCTCCCCTTCTCTCGCCAATCGCGCCACATAAGACAATCCGTCTTCGGGTGTAGGGGGTGCTTCCTTGGGGGAAGCTGGAGGCGGGTTTTGGAGTGACGGCACACTGGATGGAGAAGGTGTGCCTTGCGTCGAAGAGGGCGGTCTTTGCGACAACGCCGCACTATCCACGGAACTGCGGGGATGCTCGGATGTGGACGGCGAACGTGATGCGGAAGGGGCGTCCGCTGCTTGCAAGATCTCCCGAAACCGCCGGGATTGCTGATACCGTTGCGAAGGACTTGCTGCCTGCGAATGGCCTGCTGCCGACGAAGGGCCTCCCGCCCCCTGTGCGGTGGCCGTCGAAGAAGAGGAATATCCCTCTACAGAAAGCCGCGCATCGCCAGGTCGCCCATCACCATCCGTCGGACCCAACCGCAAGGTGGCCCCTGAGTTCAAGGTGTCCACATATAAACGCAAGGCCAACACCAAATGATCCGAGATGGCCTTGATGTTCCCGTTGCCCGTTCTCGGCAGCCTGGATAGCCATTCGTACACTGGATTGTGCAGCGGATTATCCATGTACACCCGTGCGCAGACCCGAAAAAATTGTGCGGAAACATCTAATGTGTCCTGCGCGTCGACGGTGGACACGTCCGCCATGAAGCGGTCGCCCACCAGATCGTCAAAGCCGCTCACATCCCATTCGTCGTCCACGTCACTCATCAGCGTCCCGCCCCGTTTTTACATGCCCAACAAATGGTTGCGACCAGCGTAGTAAGTCAGCATACCCAGCACCGGAAGGAATCGCCCGCCGCCCATGCTGTCCATGGGAACCAGTTGGGCGCGCGGGAACACCTGCTGGATGAAAGGGCAGAAATCCGGAGCGCCGCCGCCGTAAACGCCGATCATCATGCGGTCCGCATCCCCGCCCCACAAGCCGTACACCGCGTTCATCAGAGGGCCGGACACCACCTGTTCGACGGCGGTTCTCACGTCGCTCGACAAGTCCATCAACTGCCCCTGCAAAAAGACCTTGTGCCGGTTCTCCACCATGCGCATGGACTCCTTAAGATCCAGAGCGAGACCAAACCGCCCGTGGATGCGGGTGCCCACCGTGGAAGCCACCCGCGACATGCCGATGTCGATGCCCGAGCACAAATCCATGACCGGACGGCCGCCGCGCAATACCGCGAACCCCGTGGTGTACGTGCCCACGTCGATACCGCCGATCAACCCGTCCGTATCCGCGATCTCCCGCAACGCCGCATCCTGCGCCATCCAGTAATACAGGCCCGCCGCCGCTTGCGGCATGACCATGTTTTCCCCTTTCAGGACGGCGATTCGCATCTTTTTGCCATGCACCACCGCCCGATGCTCGCCCAGAAGCGCCGACGCGATGCCTCGCCAACGCTCGCGGTAGGAGGATTGCGGGACGCCCGTCACCAGACGCACCTCGCCCTCCGTAATCCCCATGTCCGCCAATGCGCGCAACAGCAGGACCATCCAGGGCACGGACCCCGCCCAATGATGATCCAGCGTGTCCGCCACCTGATGCTGGCGCAAGTGTTCCAGAGCATACTGGCCCGTCAACCACGTCCGGTCCGCATATTCGATCACCGGCAACTCGGAAGCACCGAACTGACCCCGCGCATGCGCAGGCAACTCTCCAACGACGGAAGGAAAAGAAACGCGCGGGCTATTTACCGACAACCCGCCAGAAATGGCTTTCACATAACCAGACCCAACATCCACGGCGGCGACGGACATAGTTTTCAAATCTCCTGAACACGAGATGCACCCGCTGACATGATCATATTAGCGTCTAAATAAACCTATGTCCACTTTGGCGTTAAACCGATGCCATTCCAATGTCGGCGCGGCGACAATCTGACGCCAGCCATCGCGGAAAGACAAAATGAACACAAAACAATACCGAACTGGAGACAAACTGACACCACTTCGAAGAAGACGGAACGCCCACTCGCCAATCCTGACAAACTGGAGACAAAGTGGCGCCAATGCATTGCCAACCTGCCGCCAAAATGGCGCTGTGATAATGTGAGCACAATCTATCGACAAGCTGGATATGAAATGGCGCCAGTTTGTCGCCACCAAAAACGGCTCGCAACATATCGCCATCGTGCCGCATTTCGCGTTACAATAGGGCGTTGAGATCGCAGGAAAGAACAGTCATGCCCAACACCATCACCCGTTCGACAAAAACACAACGCATGTACGACCTCCGCGTGGAGACGACCATGCACCGCTACCAGCGGGAAACGCAGGGGCGCACCTGGGCGGACGATCCCATGGCATTCGCCCAGTGGATGCTGCAACAGAAAGCGCGGTGGAAGCGGTCCACCTGGAGAATGACGCGCCTGGCCGTGCAGGAATACCTGCAAAAAGTGGGAGCGCCCATGGAAGCCATAGACCATTTCAACGACGGGCATAACCCGCCGAGCAAGGCGAAAGGACAATTCGACGCCTGCCGCGTCAAAGGCTTGCCGGACCGCGACCTGGATAAACTGCTGAATTTGCTGACCAACCCTGCGGTGCGGGCCACCCACAAAATGCGCCAGGGAACCTATGACGCGATACTGGCCGCGTTTCTGCGGGCGAACGTGTTGACGGGGTTGCGCCCATCGGAGTGGGATACCGCGAAATGGGCGAAACTGGACAAGGAAACCGTGTTACGGGTAGGCAACCGAAAAGCCACGAACGGACGCGGGAACGGCGTGGCGCGGCTGCTCAGCGTTCACCCGGATGCCGTGCCCGCGATTCAGGCGATGATGGACGAACGCGACAGGCTGTATGCCCTGGGTGCCGCATGGCCGGAAATGCAAAGCAGCATGGCCAGCCGACTCAAGGAAATTCGCCATCTGGTCACCAGAAAAACCTATACGCTGTATTCCACCCGGCACCGCTTCGTGAGCGCCGCCAAACAAAGCGGTTATAGCAAAGGCGCCATCGCCGACATGCTGGGACACGCGAGCGAAGAGACGGCCACCCTGCATTATGGGCGAAAGAGTGCCACGACCAGAGGAAAAAAAACCGCTTCTGAACAGAAGACGGAAAAGCCGCTGATGGGCGTGGCCCAGGGGGTTGGGGTTGCCTCTGAAAACGTTACCGGCAACGAACCGGGATCAGCACCGCAACTTCACGTCGAGCACGTCCGCCCAACGCCGCCTTCATGAACGAAAATCAGCCATCCGTATTCCCGGCGTCCTCATCCCGCAACATCGTATCCACAACGGCCAGATAAATAATGTCGTTGGGGTCAATCCCGCTCGTCCGGTCATCGGACGCCTGAAAATTTCGTAGCGCCTTCTGGTAAAAGGGGATGTACTTGCCCATGCCTTTGGCCGTGAATCCCTCCAACGGCTCTGGCAGGGACAGAATATCCTGCAAAGGCTCAAATACGCCGTCCTTAATGGACCCGCCAGGATACATTCTCGCCAGAAATCGCCGCGCAGTCACCGGGCCGAATTCACGATACAGCCGGTCGCGCAGCATCGTGTCTTCCCGCGTGGACGAGAAGGCCCACAAGGCGATGGGACCCACCGTGTTACGCAGACCCTGAACGATGGTCCCCTCGTTGGTGACGTACCGCGCCATGATCGTCGATCCCTTGCGGTCCGGCTGCTTGAGGTTGTTGACCATGGCGTCGATCGATGAACTCCCCATGCCGAAGCGTTCCGCAGCCACCTCGGCGATGGACCGCTTCCCGTTGACGCCGAACACGAAAGCGGTCGTCGACAGGTTGGCGATGGTCTCCGGGATGTCACCCGGCTCCTGGGAATAAACCGCAATGTGGATGTTCCACTTCCGGGACTCGCGGATGACCGTCTGAATGTCGGAAACGATCTGGTCTGACACCGACGAGTTCTGGGAAACGCGATGGAACTCATCGAAAAAGATGCGCTTGTGATCCTGTTTAAGTCCCGCCACGAATTTTTCGTAGTAAGGCTGGTAGAAGTCCGGCACCAGATTGGCGTCAGCTTCCTGGATGAAAAACCGGGATAAGGTGAGATGCCTCGCCATCATGTACATCACCGCCGTCTGCCGGTCATCCAGAGATGAGCCCTTGATGGCCACTTCGTCGAGATCCAGTGAAACAGCCCGCG
>JAJZZT010000156.1 GCA_021797415.1 Bacillota bacterium | reverse complement strand
TCAAAAAGGGGGCGGGCAAGATTCGCGCAGTGCAAGGGGACAGGGGATAAACCGAGTGTGCAGTGGACTGTAGCCCATGGTCACCGGGCTGTAACCAATCGGTGGGTTGCAACGTCAGTTTAAGAGTCAGTTCAAAAAGAGGGCAGGGTTGACCCACGCAGTGCAAGGGGACAGGGGATAAACCGAGTGAGTAGTGGATATTATCCCATGTCCCCTTGTAAGCAGTCAGAAATGTGGACCGAGCGTACGTTTTCGGTACGTGAGGGAGCATTTCTGGCGATGACGCGGCAATGCGCCGGGGAGTTCTGCCCACTTTTTGAACACGTTCTTTAAGGGTGTCACAACGAATAGCACGAGGGGAATGGATATGAGAGTGGACCACAGAAGAATCAACTGGATCGCGCTGCCGATGGTGATCGCCATATCTTACGCCCTTTCCGGTTGCGCATCACAAACCACTTCATCCGCGCCGTCCGCTGCGAGCAAAAATCAGACAGCGCCACTGGGCGGCGCAAGCGCATCCTACACTCGTCTGCCCTTGCTTCCCGCTAACACGCCTCCGCGTAACATATCGTTTGGAGCGGTCGATTTTCTCAACGCGCGCGACGGATGGGTGACAGGCGCCATCATGTCGCCGCAGGGCACAGACATCGGAAACGGGATCTGGCGTACGACGGACGGAGGCGAGTCGTGGGTGAAATCGCCGGCTCCGGCCAATATACTCGCCCTGCACTTCACCACTCCCCTGGTCGGGTTCGCGATTGCCCAAATGAATTTTGACCCCCGGACCGGGAACTATAATACGGATGAATTGCTGCATACGAAAGACGGCGGGTTGACATGGACGGTGTCCATAAAAGCGCCCCAGACACCCGGCTTATTCGCACCGTCAAACACCCTGTCATTTCCCGACGCTGTCCACGGGTTCGCGCAACTGGGCTCCTCCCTCTTTTCCACATCCGACGGAGGGGTTCGCTGGGTCCGGTTCGCCGCCCCGCAGACCCACTTTGTGATGCAAGGCATGACATTCACAAGCAAGGACAGAGGCTGGGTCATCGGTACGGTGCCGGGACCCAAGTCGGCCAAGACGGGCGCAACGCCGACCGCTCTTGAAACATTTGCCTCAACGGACGGTGGCCGTACCTGGACTTTGCAGTATAAGAAATCCTCCGCTTACCCTATCTTTCAGTCTGTCAGCCTGTCTTTCGCAAACGCCCGTGACGGCTGGTTTTTCTATCAACGAACAGACAACATGATCAGCGTGCTCGTTCATACAACCGATGGAGGAGCACACTGGACGACAGAGCAGCCGCAGCTCTTTGAATCGCGTTTTATGCCGCGACCGATTCAGTTCATCTCGCCATCGGTCGGCTGGGTGCCCGTCAGTTCGGGAGCCGCTCCTTTTCCGGGACTGATCGCCATCACAAACAACGGCGGCCGCACATTTCATACCGTGAGCAATAATAATTGGAACATTTGGAGTGTGGATCTCGTCTCGGCGAACGACGGCTGGGCGATTGGCCAGTTTGGAGGGAATGCCGCAAGCTATCTGCTGCATACGACAAATGGGGGACGCAGCTTTGCTCAGGTGCTGCCGACGCCTTACCCACTGACACAGACCCAGTTTGTCAATGACAAAACGGGCTATGGCGCGGGTTCGCTGTCCGATCCCAATGTGTTGCTGCGCACCGACAACAGCGGCGCGACCTGGACGAAAAGCGGACCCCTTCCGTATCCTGCACAGCATGAAATCAACGGGATGGCGTTTGCCACGCCTTCCACCGGCTTTGACCTTGTCATGCCTGCCTACTCCTATCAGCCCGGCGCCAAACCGACGCTCTTTCGGACGGACAACGCGGGAGCCTCGTGGAAGAAGGTCGTCAGCCACTTTGCCATGCCCAATAAGAAAATGACGTTAAACGGCAATTACCTCCGCTTCTGGCCAAATGGCCAGGCCATTGCGGAAGTTGAAAATTTTCCGTCAATCGTCATCATGCGCTCCAGTAACTGGGGACGCACATGGACGCCCTATGCCTCCATGCCCGTGAAGGGAGGCGGTACATCCACGGTGCAGTTTGCTGCGCCTGACCAGGGTTATGCGCTTGTCACCAAGGGGAATGACACCAATCTGTACGGGATCAGGACGGTGAACGGCAAGGGTGTATTCCGTCTGGATTACGGCTTCAACGGCGCCACGTACGCCTTGGCGCTGGCGGCGTCTTCACGCTCCGTGCTGGCGATGGTTGCCGAACAGCCGTATACGGAGTACCCCAGTGTCATCTCCGTGTCTTCCGTCAACGGCGGGGATACGTGGCGTAAATACGCGGCGGCGATGCCGCTCGCTCTTTCGCAGTATGTCACCAACTATCCCTACACGGTGATGAGCGCGGTCGGTCACACCGTCTGGTGGTCGACGGTCAACGGGTTGCTGTACTCCTCTGACTTTGGGCGCACCTGGCGCGGCATCGTCAACGATCCGTCCAGCGAAGCTCAGTAAAGTTCGGGGAAGCCCACGGGGTTAGGCCCATTCCCTCAATGTTGCGCAGGCTTTCAAATTCTGGTCGCACCATGGAGTCGTGCGTGAAACCTCGGGGGCTTCTGCTGCGTCTAATGCGATAGATTGTATTCGACGCACAGAGGAGGGAGAGTCATGCGCACCCGCCTTCTCTTGATCATCGCACTGGTCGCCGTAGTCGCGGCTGTCGCCCAAGGTGCGCCGTGGACCGTGCATGCGGCAGACGTGACAGGACCTGTGATCGCGCAAACCGTCGAGAGCCGCGTGACCGGCGCGCCGTCTCAGCAGGGCTATGATGCGGTCAACTTTCTAACCGCCAGGACAGGCTTTGTCGCGGGCGCCGGTGTCTGGAGCACCCGGAATGCCGGAGCGTCATGGTCGTACCATAAGACCGGCGGCTGGACCCTGACGAATCTCGACTTCATCAATCGGCAGGTTGGGTTCGCCACCGCGACGAACGTCGGGAGCGACGGATATTTTGCCTCCGGTTCATCCCAGGTGAAGGGGAAGCGCATCGTACGCAATGCCATTTTGCGCACGACCGACGGAGGCGCCACTTGGCGCGTCGCATGGCAAGTGCAGGGCGCGGACACGTACGCGGGCCAGTATGGGGCGGCGGCGGTGCATTTCGTCAGTCCGCAAACCGGTTTTGTTCTGGTGAACAACGAGCTTCTTTCGACAGGCGACGGGGGGCGGACGTGGAGGCGCGTGCCCGTCATGGACGGGAGATGGACACTGCAGTCCATGAGTTTCCCGAACGCGCAGACGGGGTATGTCACCGCCATTGACACCGCTTCGTCGGCCGGTTCCGAAGCGAGCGCGCTGATGAAGACGGTCGACGGCGGCCGTCATTGGCGCACCCTGTACCGCAGGACCGGCCAGGCCACGCCGTCGGACGTCTTCTTTCTCAATCCCCGCGACGGCTGGTTTATCCTGCAGAACCTGTCCACGATGAGCATGTCGCTCTACCGCACGACGGACGGCGGCACACATTTTTACCAGGAACCCGGCGCGTTTTCGTTCACGGGCAGTCTGGCCGCGGCGGCGCCGGATTTTATTACCCCCGGTTTTGGCTGGCTGCCCGTGGCGGGACAGGCGAACGGGAATTCGGGTGGACTGGGGGCGACGGTCGACGGAGGAAAGCGGGTAACCCGTCTGCTGGGAGGGCGAACGCCGTACAGCACGATGAATGTGCTGGATACGTCTCTCGTGTCGCGGCGCGTCGGCTACGCGCTGGTTTCGCAAAATGGCGGCATGGACAGCGCGCTGGTGCGCACGACAGACGGCGGTCACACATGGACACAGGTGTTTCCGGGTCCGCAGCCGACAGCCGCCGTTTCTTTTGCCTCCCGGCAGGCCGGATTCGGGCAGGGAAGCGTGTTCTCGCCGGGCGCGCAATGGCAAACCCTTGACGGCGGGCGTTCATGGACCAAGCTTGGAATCGTGCCCGGCTACTGGAACACCGTGCCCGGCACGTTCACGTTTCCTACTCCGGAGGTCGGATACGCGCAGACCCGCGGCGCCGGGATCGGGACACTGATACGGACGGCGGACGGCGGACGCCGATGGCGTACGGTTCCGTCCGGCCCCGCTCCCGCGCCGGCATCGGTGGGTCCGGGTGTGGCCTATATGCGATTTTTCAGTGTGAATCAGGGCATGCGCGTCATCGCGTGGTTTGCCCAGGCGCCCGCTCTGCCGAACCGTTCTGTGAAGGTTCCGCAAGGCGCGCGACGGCCAATAGACAGCACGGCGATGATTCAGTGGACCCAGAACGGCGGGCGCACCTGGAGTACCCGTTCGTTGACGCGGGAAGCGGGACTGAACTACGGTACGTACAGTTTTGTCGGGCCGCGGACGGGGTTCCGGCTGGTTGATACAGCCGTTGCGAAAGAGGACGCTCTCCGGCGGGAAAAGATCGCGAAGAGGCCGCCGGGCAATAACTGGGCGTTGCAGGAAACGCGCGACGGCGGCCGGAGATGGACGACGGTGTGGAGCCTCGACAACACGTTTTTACAACTGGACAGCATGGACTTCGTCTCGCAAAAGGTCGGCTATCTCGAACTGTCGTCCGTGTCCGGCCAGACGCTCCAAGCGTATCTTCTGCGCACGGCGGACGGCGGGCGCACCTGGGTGCGGGAGTCATTCGGCGCGGCGCCGTCAGCCCTCGTTCTGGCGTCGACAACGGGGGGCGGACAACCTGCGCTGGATTTTCTCACGCCCACGTCGGGCTATATGCTGACGGGGAGCGGAATATTGCGGACCGCGGACGGCGGCCAGGCGTGGACGTGGCTTCCGGCACAGTGACTCGCCTGAGCGACGGGCGTTCGGGACGCGGTTGCGGCGGATGCCAACGGTTTCGGTGGAATTTTGCAGGCTTAGATAGATTATTGATCAGATGGATTCTTGCGGCTCAGATTGGCTCTGAAAAAAAGCGGATGGGATGTGTCTGCGATGGCGATGTCCATTTTTGAGACCGTATTTTCGCGAAGGAAGTCTTTCAGGCGGTGGCTTTTCCCCGGCCTGCCCGCATGTCTCGCACTCGCATCCTGTATCGTGGCATTCACCCCGCCCACAGTCGTCCTGGCTCGCGGCGCCGCAACGTGGACCGGTGCGGCGGTGTCCTCGCGCGGCGCGCCGGCTCTGCCGGCCGGGGTGTACCGGGGGGCGCCGCAGGCGTCAGTCCAGCCGCCCATCACACTTCCGAAAGGCACATCGCCCCTCGTCCGCGCTTTGCTGACGCCGCGCCCGGTCTCGAAGTGGGCCGCGGTGCGCGCCAACGGAATAGAGACCGCCGGTCCCGCGACGCGGGGGAGATTTGCCGGCGGTGCGTCCAGCACGCCGTTCACGGTGACGCTGGCGTCTGGAATGTGGAATTGGCGAAGCAGTCTGGCAGGCGATCGGCAGATGGGCGACCAGCTGCACGCATGGTACGGTCCGGCGCCCGCTCGCCCGTTCGCGCCGACCGTCGCATCGCCCTATCAGTACGCGTTCGCCATGTTCCCGGATGAAGAGTTCACCCTCGTGCAGCTCATGCTGTCCACGAAGGCATCTGCGGCGGGGAAAGGCGTTGTCGCCGGGCAGCCTGTACAGTGGCTGCTCTTTAAACGGAGGGGTCAGACATTGAGAGTGGCGGTGGACGCGCGGACGGGGCAGGTGTTTGCGATTGTGGGGATCGTGGGCGTGGTCGGCAACCACCCGCCTGAGCGCATCGACGATCGCGTGGTGTCCTGCAGCGTACGGTCAGGTTCGCAAAACGCGGCGGCCAGCGCCGCCGGGATTTCCAAGCCGGGTGATGTCCACGTGTTTTCTTCCTTCCGGGAAGCGCAGAAGCAGTCGGCCTTCGCGGTCGTCGCTCCGCGGCTCGATCCTCACGACCTCGTCTGGTCCCTGGGAAAGGCGGGGCCTGACATCATGGCGACCATCCTCACGCCGGATGGCGAAGTCACCCTGTCAGAGGCGAACGGGTTTCCGGGATCAGGATGGGGCGGCTTTGAACCCACGCAGCGCGCGGGCGCCGCTTTTGCCGGGGCGAGCGCAGGCGCAGGGGAAGGGGCATACGGCCGCTTCGGGCAAACGGGCATCGTGATTTCCACCTATACCGTCGGCGCGCTGGGCGCAACGGTCCAGCCTTCTCTCGCCGACTGGGTCCACCGGCTGCCTGCCCGGCTGCAGACGCCGATCGACTGGGGTGCGTACAACTACACGCTGCCCATCTACCCGGGTGCGTCGGCGGGCGGAAAAGGGTCGATGGCCTGGAGCGGGTCGGATGTCTACTGGTACGAACCCGCAAATCCGGCCGCGGGCGCCCGCGGGCGCGCGGTCCTTTACGAGACCCGGCACGCGCGGACAGGGCAGAATCTGCGCGACGGCGCCGAACCACTGGCCGTGCTGCCCCGTGGCGCCAGCGGGTTTATTGAGGATATGACGGCTTCGGGAGCGCACGTCGCGGCTCTCGTCAGGGCGGGCGACGTTTGGACGGTCGTCGAAGCCGCAACGGGAGCGGCGTACAGGTGGACATTCTCAGCCGCCGGTTCCTCTATCCCGTCGTATCTCACCCTGGTCAAGGGCGGATTTGTCTTTGCGACCCCGCACGGCAGCTATCGAATCGCCTGGGGATCGCGCGTCGCCGTGAAGGTGAGCGCTTAAGATCGGCCCCATGGGCCGGAGGAATCCGTATGCCCGGCACATTGTATACGGAATACGTCAGATAGCCGCCTTCATCCGCTGTCACGATGAGTTGGTTGTACGCGAAGCCGATGCCCCAGCCGTTTTCCATTATCTATATGACGGCGGGCGTGCGGACGAAGCGCCCGCCGGTCCGTTCCCGGATGTTCCCCCTCCGAATGGGAGGCAGGGGCGCAACGATTTTTCGCACATCCAGCACTCTGTACAGGTCGTCCATCCGAATCGCCCCGAAATAACTGCCGTACCCGAGCAGCTCCTGCAAGCCGTGGTATGGGGCCATGAGCATATGTGCGACTCAATTCTTTAGGAGAGCAGTCATCAACCCGGCTTTGCGAGGCGATTGGCGACAGAGCGGGCTTTAGCACTGTTCCTCCGGGGAATTGGGGGAAACTTCCCGGCGCATGGGTGTAACCCGTGCGCCGTTTTCATCGTCCATATAGGAAATACGCAAGGGATGTGTCGGATGCGA
>JAJZZT010000161.1 GCA_021797415.1 Bacillota bacterium | reverse complement strand
GAGAAAAATGATCATGGAGCCGCCGACACTCCACAGGCTCATGAGGATCATCGCAGGCAGCGCCCAGGTCGGGCTCTCGATCCAACCCGGACCTTTGATGCCAAAATAGCCCAAAATCGAGTTGACGATGCCAAAGGACGGATTGAACACCCACATGAACACGACCGAGACGGCTACACCGGAAACCACGGACGGAAGATACAGGATCGTGCGAAAGACCGACAGCCCGCGCACACGCTGGTTGAGCAAAATCGCGAGAAACAGCGCGAATGCGAGCCCGAGCGGCACGCTCACGACGGCGTAGATCGTGGTCACCTTGAGGGATTGCCAGAAAAGCGGATCGTGGACAAGCTGTCGATAGTTGCCCAGGCCGATGAACTGCGGCGGGGCGAGCAGGTTCCATCGGGTCAGGCTCAGATACCCCGAGTACACCATGGGACCGAGCACAAACGCGAGAAATCCGACAATCCACGGTGAAATCAAGATATAGAACAGCCTCTCGCGCTGCGCCCGCAGAGAAGACCGTCGCCTCACGGCCTGCCGCTGTGCGGCGCCGGCTGTTCCCGCCTGCATTTTTGCGCTCATGATGACGGTTGATGGCGGACAAAGCCGCCATCAACCCTGCCCTCCCTTTCAACCTTGCTGGTAACTCTGCGCCAGATTGGCGTCGATCTGCTGGACAGCCGTGTGGATCAGGGCGGGAATGCTGCTCTTTGGCTGAAGCACGGCCTGCTGGATCAGATTGGTCAGCACCGGCGAGACATCCTTGTTCCAGTTGCGCGTGCGGGTCACATCAAGCGGCTGCACATCGGACGCCTGAGCAAAGAATGTCTGCATGACGGGAACCTTTTTCTCCATTTGGCCGACCGTCGGTCCCTTCAACGCGGGCATGGCCCACGCGCTGTCAATGCTGGCCCATTTCTGCGAAGCGAAGAATGCCAGCAGCTCGTTGGCGAGCTGCAGATGGGGAGAATGTTTATACACGCCCCAGCCGGCCCAGAACGCCATCGTCATGGGCTTGTGCACAGGGCCGACCGGCATGGGCGCCACGCCAAAATTCAGGTGGGGATCGGAACGATACGTAGAAATATTCCATGGGCCGGTCGGTTCCATCGCCACCCGCTGCGTCAAGAAGAGATCCACTTTGGCAAACGTACCGGACATGGCCTGCGGGGTGGGGCTGATTTGATTGTGATGCGTGTACAGTCCGACATAAAACTCAATGGCTCTCGTCGTGGCGGGAGAGTTCAGATAGCCGTTGACCGTTTTGCCATTCGGGCTGATAATGTGGCCGCCGAACGCATCCACGAAGTATTCGAGGCCCGCCCGCAGCCACGTGCCCGGCAGTTGCACGCCCCACTGCACGACGCGCCCGTTTTTGAACTTGGTAAGAGCCACGGCGTCGTGGACAAATTGGGCCATGGTCCATCCCGGTTTTGGCAAGGGCAATTTCGCCGCCTGAAACATCGTCTTATTGTAGATGACAGACTCGTCAGCCCAGTCTTTCGGAACGAAGTACTGCTGGCCGCTGACCTTGCCGATGTTCAGCACATTGGGATAGTAGGCGGTCGCGTTCAGGCCGTACTTGTGCTGCCGGAAAAGCGGGGTGAGGTTCTCCAGCAGTCCGCTGTTGACAAACGCGTTCACGTTCGTGTCGCCCACCAGCATGAGATCCGGCGCGCTCCCGCTGGCCATCTCGGTCAACAGCTTCGGCAGGTAGTAGGTCGACGATACACTCTGGATGGCGACTCTGACGTTCGGATGCAATTTCTCAAACGCCTTGATTCCGAGTTTGTACGCGGCGAGACCCGCTCCGCTGTCCCACGTCGAGATCGTCAGAGTGACCGGCGCGGCCGCAAATGCCGGCGCGCCGGACCACGTCAGCGCCATTCCTCCCATCGCCACAGCCACCGCGGACATCCCCTGCACCCAGCGTTTCCCTTTTGCGAATCCCATCAAGAGACCCTCCTTTTTTTGATCAACCTGCTCTTGTTTGACCGATTTGAAACCGCTGCCATGAAAGAGCCTGTACACCATCTCGCCCGCGCCTTGCCGGCGCCTTGCCCACCGCGCCTTGCTTACCGTGCCTTGACGTCGCATTGCTCACCGCGCCTTGCCCACCGTGGCCTTGGCGTAGCATAGACGGCGCATTGCTCACCGTGCCAGACAGCGCCCGACAGCGCGCCCATCCCATCCCCGAAGCCTGCATCACCTCCCCGGCGAGTCTGATCCTGTTTTCCCATCTCTCTCCGATCGCTGTGCCGAAAATCCAGAAGACTCGCCTGGCCATCTATTTGTCGTTCTTATCCAAAACCTTTTGGATTTTCCCGCTAAATTTACCCGGCAGTCCGCCGCTGCGAAAGAGGACGACCGGGTGTTTCTTTACTCCATTTCTCTTAGGTCGTCCCTCGCACAACCAACTCCGGGGCCAAAAGAATGCCCTGCGGCGCCGCCTGCCGTTTGATGGTCGCAACCACCATCTCCGCCGCCCTCATGCCCATCTCCAGCCGTCTTTGACGAATGGTCGTCAAGGGCGGGGTCGAGAACTCCGCCAGCTCGATGTCGTCAAATCCGACAATCGCCAAACGCTCCGGCACGGGGATGCCCAGTTCGCCGGCGCGCTGCAAACCGCCGATCGCCATCAGGTCGCTGGCGAACACAACCGCCGTCAGATCCGGGTGAACCTGCAGCAACCGCTGCAATCCGTCCGCTCCTCCCGGAAGGGTGAAGTCGGCCTCATGCATCAGCGTCACGTCAAGCCCGAGACCCATTTGCACCATCCCTTCTTCATAGCCCCGTTTCCGTTCCCGGCTGACCGCCGCCTGGCTGTACCCGTTTACAAGGCCGATCTTCGCATGGCCTTTTTCCACCAAATGGCGGATCGCCAATTTGATCCCGTAGACATTGTCGGTCATCACATAGCCACAACGCTCGCTCAACAGCGGCAGATCGATCACCACACTCGACAGCGGCGAGTCGACCACCTCCTGGATGTACGGATCATCGAGGCGGATCCCCATGACGATCACCCCGTCGACGCGGCGCTGCATGCAGAAATCAAGATAGGACACGAGCCGCTGGCGGGCGGTCGTCGTGCTGAAAAGAATCAGGTCGTAACCCAGTTCCGCCAGGCGGTCGTGCATGCCGTGCATGACGCGGAACATGAAGAAGTGGCCCACCCGGTCTTTCGTCAATTCCGAGACGAGCAACCCAATCGTCTTGGTTTCATTCATCACAAGGCTGCGCGCGACCGCATTGGGCCGGTAGTTCAGTTCCTGCGCCACCAGCGCGACTTTCCTGCGCGTCTTCTCGCCAACGTCAGAATAGCCGTTCAAGGCGCGCGAAACCGTTGTGATCGATACTCCCGCGGCTTTCGCCACATCGCGAATCGTGATCGGCACCCGCTTATCACCTCAAGACCAGGGAGGGCGATGAATCCCGCCGGACAGGCTGGCCGGCCATATCCAAGGGACATGGGATAAAGTCTGCTGAACAGGCGATCTGATTCCAGATATACCCCATGTCCCCAGGACACTGTCGCTGTATTGCCACCATTCTACCCAAAACGTTTTGGAAGAGCAATACGTCTTGTTGTATTCTTGCGAAATATTTTTCGCTGAACACCGGATCCCCTTTCAAAATAACTTCTTCCACAGGTACAATCAGTTTGGAAAGATAGATTACTTAGGGGTGACACCATGTTTGCGCCATATACCCGTCTTTTGCAACAACACCACGTCGCCACCTACATAACCTGAAACCATTGCAGTGTATGGGACCGTGTCGTCCCGCCAAACAGCAGCGCAGCCACCTTTGAAGGGCATGTGTCGCGCGAAAAGGATGTGGAGCAGGTGTTGCCGTCCGTGCGCGAGTATCTGCGCCGGGCGGATGAAATGGCGATGGACGAGGAAGTGGTCGTCGAATGGCAGGATGACCGGTTTCACTCCGGCAAGATCTACCGCATGACGATCCGCAAGATCGAGCGGCCGTCGACATGGTCCGGATTTCCCGTGCTGCGGCGGATGACTGCCGTGGTGATGTACGCGCTGAAAAAGGTCAACCAATTCTATCTGATTTCCGTAAACGATATTACCGAGGACATCCTGCGCGAAAGAGACAAGGTCGACTTGGACAAGCTCGTCGTATCGCTCGCCAGCGCCATCGAGATCCGCGATGAGTTGACAGGCGGACACGTCGAGCGCGTGGCCGCATACGCGAAACGCATCGGCTCACAGCTTATGGCGGAAGGGACGCTCACGGAAACGGATCTGGAAACGCTCTACTACGCGGCAATCCTGCACGACATCGGGAAAATCGGCGTGCCGGATGCGGTGATCAACAAACCGGGGGAACTGACGCCGGAAGAATGGACCACGATGAAGACGCACGCCAACTTCAGCCTGTACATGATGGACAGTTACGGAGAGGGCGCGCTCAAGCGGTTCCGGCAGGGCGCACTGCATCACGAACGGATGGACGGCAGCGGATATCCGTACGGTTTGGCCGGTGAGCAGATTCCGCTGATTGCGCGCATCATTGCCGTGGCGGATGTGTGGGACGCCTTGCGCAGTGAACGGCCGTACCGCCCGGGCATGGATGAAGAAAAGGCTCTTGCGGTATTGGAGACGATGCGGGGGCGCCACCTGGATCCAGCGCTGGTGGACCGTTTTGTCGAAGGACGCCTGTACAAGGCGCCGGAGAATCCGCGCTCCGCTCCGCCCACAGCGCGCGACATTCCGCATCCGTCGGACGTGGTGCGGGCCTCGTCCGTTGCGCCGCTTCAATTCGCACAGCGTTGGTATGTGCGCAAGATCGACAGATGAACTCTATTTGTCAGTCCAGCGCCTTGTACCAGGCGGAGAGCGATGCGATGAGCGCCTGCCGGATGGCCTGTTCATCCAGTGGTCCCGCGTATACGACAGACTCCACAGGCGGCTGGCTGACCGTCACGCGCAGTGTGACGGCATCCTCTCCCGCCGCGTGGACGACGATGTGGTAAGGATGGGTGTTCGCGTAGGAAATATAAAACCCGGGAAACTGCCGCGATGGTTCTGATTGTAAAGAGAGCAGCGCATCCCCGTCGATCATCGCCCTGACCACCGGGCGCATCGCCCGCAGCAGCCGCGCGACGACTTCCGGATTCAAGTCCGGGGCCGCGCCCCGCGCGCCGTCAGCAATCCGCTTCTCGTGCAACATTTGAATGGAGCGCGTGAATTCTTCCAGACCCCTGTCCATCTCCATGTCCAGTCCTCTCTCCATCTCCGCGCACCCCGGAACTGTGCGATAAAATTCCTGCACGGTCGGACCGCCCACCGCATTCCGCGCTTGTGGCACAGTCCGATAGCGGACTGCGCCGCCCCGCTACCCTCTCCACCCTGAGGTGCATTGCCTGAGACACACTGAAAGGATACGGCGCCGTGCGGCACTTGCGGCACCGCAAAAATCCAGACACAAAAAAATGTGCTCAGGGTGGCTGTCAACCTTCCCGGAGCATATATTCTACACGAGACTCGAAGTGGCGTTTGCGTCCTTCCTGTGGCGTCTGGATACGCGCAGCACGGTTTGACAAAAACGGTCCTGCAGTCTTCGGGTCTCCGTTGCAAAGTCCAGGCCCCCCTCCATCATCCCATCCCGTTGTCGACCGCGCCTTCGCGATCTTTCCGCCCGATTGCACTTCCCCACCGATCAGACCCATGACAGGCAGACCGGGTGCAAAACCCATACGACGCACATACGGCCTTTCATTTGACCATTTGGCGTCCAGAAGGCAAAATCATCATTGAAAGCGGAATCGGCCGATCCCCTGGCACACTGGGCCAGAGGACCGCCCCATGATTTTATTCGTCCATACCCACCGGGAAGGCAGGAGAACTTCGACAGTGACCCGACATGAACCGCCCGATTATGCCAATCACCGACTGCTGCAACGCAATCGCCTGCCGGCGCGCGCCCACTTCATCCCCTTTAGCGATGCGCGGTCGGCCCTGACATTTGACCGGAGCCGCTCCGACCGGCTGCAATCGCTTAACGGACTGTGGAAATTCCACTATGCGGACCGGCCCGGCCGCTCGCCGGAACGATTTTTCTCCGAAACATTCGACGACGCGGCATGGGACGACCTCCCCGTGCCCTCCCAGTGGCAGATGCACGGTTACGGCCATCCACACTACACCAACGTCATCTATCCTTTCCCGGTCGATCCTCCCCACATCCCGACGGACAATGCGACGGGCTCCTACCGGCGCAGGTTTGTGGTCCCGGACGCCTGGCTGGACGATTGCGTGATCCTCCGCTTCGACGGAGTCGATTCCGCTTTTCACGTCTGGCTGAACGGACGGGAGGTCGGCTACAGCCAGGGAAGCCGGCTGCCTACGGAGTTTTACGTCACAGACCACCTGCACGCTGGCGTCAATACACTGTCCGTGCGGGTCTACCAGTGGTCGGACGGCAGTTACCTGGAGGATCAGGACATGTGGTGGCTGAGCGGCATCTTTCGCGATGTGGCGCTTGTACGCCGGCCGCGCCGGCACATCGGGGACATCCGCGTACGAACGCCTCTGGACGACGACTGCCGCGATGCCCGCCTCCAGGTACAGGTCACGGTCCATGCCGGAGAAACGGCGAATGCCGCCGCGATGAGTCCCCTGTCCGTGCGATTGACCCTGCTGGATCCGTCGGCCGGTCTCATGCCGGACTTCCCCGTCAGCCGCGAAATTGCCGCATCCGCGATGGGGTCCGGCGTCGAGTTGGAGATGCCCGTCGTCCATCCGCAAAAGTGGTCGGCCGAAGATCCCGCGCTGTACCATCTCGCGGTGGAGTTGCTGTCGCCGGAGGGCGACATCCTGGAGACCACCGCTCTGCGCGTCGGCTTTCGGAGTGTGGAATTGAAAGATGGCAATCTGCTGGTCAACGGGAAGGACATTCTGTTTAAAGGGGTCAACCGGCACGAGTTTCATCCCCTGCACGGCCGGTCTGTTCCGTATGAAAGCATGGTGGAAGACGTGCTGTTGATGAAGCGCCACAACATCAACGCGGTCCGCACCTCACACTATCCGAACGACCCCCGCTTTTACGACCTGTGCGACGAATACGGACTGTACGTCATCGACGAGGCGGACCTGGAATGCCACGGATTCATGACCGTCGGAAACTCCGAGTGGATCACGGATGACGAAGAG
>JAJZZT010000064.1 GCA_021797415.1 Bacillota bacterium | reverse complement strand
CCGTACCACATGGGGCCTGGGTTGTCGACATAGTAATGAATCCCCGCGAAATGGCCGCGCCCCTCGATCTCGGCGAACAGGTGGTTGTGTTCATCGCTGCGGTTCTTCGGTGTCGGCCCGAGCACCGACCATTCGTTCTCCGCGCCTCCCTGTGGGACCGTGATCTGGCGGTTCCACCAGGCGTGGAAGCGTCCTTGGCGCTCGTCGATCTGCGGGTGGATCTCGTAGTCGACGTAGTAATAGAGGCTGACGATCGGCAGATCGGACTGGTTTTCCAGGGTGATTCGGGCGCCGTCCCCGAACGGCATGGGCCAATAACTGTTTAGCGCCCTGCCGTGTTCTGGAGCGGCTGCCATGGGCAGCGACAGGAAGGGATATGCTTCGCCCCAGCCTTGCCCGAAGAAGTCGCCGAGCGGGCATTCCACGCTGGAATGTTCTTCACCGTCCCAGTACATCCGCAACACAGCGTTGCGACGGATCATAGGGTCGTCGCAGCGCAACGTGAGCCAAATGTGCTTGACCATCCCGGATTCAGGGATGTCTGCGAGTGTAACCGTTTCCCCGGAAGGTGCGACGACATAGTCGGCATTGCCTCCCGTTTGGTCATAACTCGACACGCGCTTGTTTCGCAAGTCCTGAATCTGTACGATACTGCTCAGGAAATCGAACAATTGTCATCACCCGTCCACTCTGATTCGGAGTCCCGCATGTTAGGTGCATCCGGGATCAGCACGTATTTCCAAGGGGATTTTATCACATGTTCCCTTGGATGGTTAGCCTTTCTCCGCCTTTTCCACGCTCATCAGCCCGATCACAGGGATCTTGCGGAGTCGCCCCTCCACGAGCAAACCAACGGACTGTTCCCGGGAATCCAAACCTTGCGCGGTTCCTGTCCAGACTTGCGCGCGCCCGTTTTTTTGCATGACACTGCGGATGCGCACCGCAAATCCTTCCTCATTCGCCGCCGCCAATAATTCCCCCGCTTCTTTCAGTACGAATTCGTCCAAGAACGGATGCGCGGCCTCGTCCGGTTCACCGTTTTGTCCACCGTCTTTTGTCCCAGTCTCCCTCTCCATCATCATCGCCCGGTGTTCTGGCAAGATGATCCGCATTGCTGCGAAAACATTCTCCCCCCGCTGGATTTGCGTCATGCCCAATGCCCTCCGATTTTCCGGCTGCGATCCAACAGTTGCCCGGCCTGCGTGAGGCTGGATGCGCGAAAGATGGCTGTCCCACCCGATGTGTTTTCTACCAAATGAGGGTAATATGGAACTGACGCAAGAGGGAATCCTTTGAAATGAGGGGAAGCCCCTCAACTAGCGACTGGGCCGCCAGCACCCGATCGAACGGGTCACGGTGCTCTGTGTCAAAGGAGCCTGCCCTAATGGCGTGTTCGGAGTTCATGGCCAGTTCCACCGCCCGCAGAACACGCAAGTGTCGATGGTAGCCGTCGATCACCGAGCGTGCTTCCGGAAGCCGTCCCAATTGATATTTGATCGCGATTTCCCAGGCTGTAGCACTGGACACGACTACGGTGTTTTGAGGATCCTCAATGACCTCGACTGCGATCGGTGACAGTTTCCCGGGTTCGACCAGCGCCCACAGGAGTGCATGGGTGTCCAGCAACACACTTATTGCCACCGATCCAGCTCCTCCTGGGGAAGAGGATCAAAAAACGTTTCGGAAATCTTGCCGGGGACAAAACCCAAAGGACGCTTGTCGGCCTGTTCGATGGGCACCAGTTTCGCATAGGGCCGGCCATCTTTCGCCAAAATGATTTCTTCCCCCCCGCGCACCTGATCGAGGATTTTGGAGAGATGCGTTTTGGCTTCGTGAACATTAATGATGCGTGTCACAGGAACGCCTCCGTAAACTAAGTCTTATTAGCTTAGTTTACATGCTGTCTGTCGTTTTGGCAATCATTGTAGGGATCTTCTTGACTTGGTAGGGGACATGCCGCATACGAGTCAAATGAACCGCAATTTGAGGAGCCAATCAGCGTGAGTTACTCTGCGCCTGGGGCCATGGTTGAACCAAATTGTCACTGCCAACCCGAACTGCAAAAGAACTGTGTTCGTTTTTTGCTTGACTGATGGTGCAAAATTGGTGCAAAAAATCTGCAGAAGAGATCCGAAAACGTGATAGCAGGAACGTAGCAAGCACGGAAAATCCTTATTTCATAAGGCTTTTCACGACTGCGTTAGAAGGCGAAATACGGAGGGATGCCACCGCAGACGGCGCATGTGGAGTGCTGTGTGTCGGTTCGTCAGAAACTCCTGACTTGGCGATAAAGTTTACCAACCTCCTGATATGGGATAAAATCCACTGAACAGCGGTGTTGGGGTGGAGGGGAAATTTCGTGCGACGGATCTATCTTGATTATAATGCCAGTACGCCGATCGCTCTTGAGGTGTGCGCGGCCATGACCCCTTTTTTGACGCGGGATTACGGGAATCCTTCAAGCGGGCATTGGGCGGGGGAACCTGCCAGACAGGCGGTTGAAGCGGCAAGGCGGCAGGTCGCGACCTTATTGCGCTGTAAAAATGACGAGATCATTTTCACCAGCGGCGGCACGGAAGCCAACAATCACGCTTTAAAAGGCGTTTTCTTTGCGCTGGGGCAAAAGGGCAACCACATCATCACCACACAGGTTGAACACCCTGCCATTGTGAATCCGTGCCGCTTTCTGGAGGGACTCGGGGCGGAGATCACGTATGTGAAGGTCGATCGCCACGGCCGGGTGGACGCAAAAGACATTGAGAGCGCTATCACGGACCGGACCATCCTGATTTCGGTCATGCACGCCAACAATGAAGTCGGCACGATTCAACCGCTTGCAGAAATCTCTAAGATAGCGAGGAAGCGCGGTGTTTTGTTCCATACGGACGCGGCGCAGTCGATTGGCAAGATTCCTGTGGCGGTCGATGAATTGGGTGTGGATCTGCTGTCCGTCGCCGGGCATAAATTGTACGCCCCGAAAGGGATCGGCGCGCTCTATATCCGAAACGGAACGCCACTTGAACCTTTGGTTCACGGCGCGGGGCATGAGGGCGGACGGCGCGCAGGAACGGAAAATGTCATCCAGGCTGTCGCCCTCGGGAAAGCCTGTGAACTGGCGGCGCTTCATATGGCCGATCCGGCGCTCAAGAGCGTGCGCGACAATTTTTGGAATGATTTGCAACGCGGTTTCGGGGACGGTGTGGTATTGAATGGCCATCCCCAGGAGCGCCTGCCCAACACATTGAATGTCAGTTTTGTGGGAAGAGTCGGGCAGGATATCTTGGATCGACTGCCCGAGGTCGCGGCTTCCACAGGCTCCGCGTGCCATTCCGGCACGATTCAGCTTTCGCCTGTGTTGAAGGCGATGCAGGTGGATGAGACAGTCGGCATGGGAGCTGTCCGGTTCAGTCTTGGCAGGTACACGGGCAAAGCGGAACTGGATTGTGTTGTACAATGGTTAAAAGAGAGAGTACAACCTCTAAAAGAGCGGGTGTGAGGATTTCCGGGATGCGGTGGTCCCGCTGTCCCCGGAGGAAGTGAGCGATTTGTACCTTTTGGACAGGGGACGGACGCAATGGATCAATATCCTTGCGACGATTGCTCTGGACCCGGTCGGCGGCGCCTCGCTGCTTTGGCCTCTGATCGGCTTTTGGGCGGTGATGGACGGCAAGTACGGGCGTCTGTCCGTCGTTTTGGCATCTATCACCATCGGCATCGCCCTTCTTCTCGTGTACACATATCAAACTTCTTTTCCCTTTGGCGATCTGCTGTTTCTGACCGGGATGTACGCGGGAATACGGAGCCGCAGAATCTGGCGGGATGCCTATCGGCTGAACCGCTTTTTTTGCGCACCACGCCGCTGTCGTCCGTGACGTACGCCGTCGGCAAGGCGCTCACGCAACTGACCCTCACGCTTGCCGTCATCCTGACGGTGTTTCTGGTCGGACATTTCTCCCAGGGCGTGACGTTGCCATGGACGACGTGGACGGCCGTGGGAGCCTGGTTGTGGCTCGCCTCCATGCCGCTCGCCATCCTCGGCATCCTCATCGGGATGACCGGAAGTTCGGCGCAGGTGCTCGGGTCGCTGACCTATCTCGTGCTCGCGGTCCTGAGCGGGGCCTGTTCGGAAAGTTTACCGGGACGCTGCAGAATATCGCCCAGTGACTGCCGACGCACTATTTTGTCCAGCCTGGGTGGGATCTGCTCCAAGGGCGGACGCCCGCCGCGACGAACGTGGAGGCCCTGGTCGGTTATACGACGGGAATGAACCTCCCTCCGCCTGGCGCTTCGCGCTGTAGTGGGGGTTTCCGGCATCGCTGCCGGAGTTTCCTGGCTCATCGACTTGTGCGCCACACAGGGATCATCTGCATCGCGTCTTATGTTTGTCTCCTCAGGCTTTTGTGCGGATTGCACGGGTTCGGACCGTTCCGGCCCTACCGTCTTTCGCATACGAACGGTCTTCTTTGCTTTTGTCAGCGGAACGCCTGACAGGATCTTGGTTACACCTCGACTCTCGTCTAGCTTTGCCTTTGGACGGCGGGTCATGTGTTGGATTTTGAGGTCTTCGAAGGCGTATAGGGTGTAGCGCTCATCCGCCGCCAGCGCATGGCTGGTCTGGTGCGCGTACTCCTTGCGCACGTTTGCCTCGTACTGCTGACAGCGGGCCGCTTTCCGGTAGGCTTTCTTCTGGTTCTTCGACCCTTTCTTTCGCCGGGCCGCGCGCCGTTGCCATGTCTTCTTTTGCCCGCGTCCCTTTTCGATTCGCTCCTTCTGTACGGGCAACAGATCGTACACCTGGCCGTCCGAGGCCACGAGAGGCTTGGCGACGCCCCGGTCCGCTCCGCAAGTGCGGGCGGTCAATGTCTCCGCAGGGAGCTGACGCAACTCCTGCGCGACCGCTTCGGTGAGGGCCTCCCTGTCCCTGCCGTTGTCGGGCGCCGTCACCGTGTCGTCTTTGGCGCTGAAGGACAAAAACCACTTCCCCGCATGGATGGAGATATGGATGGAAGCCGGAATATGGTGTGGTCGATGGCTGACGTAGTCCATCTCGCCGACGGAAAACTTGTCCGTGCCCACCTGCAGGTTGTACCGCAGGATTTCGCCCGTTTCCCTGTCTACCTGCGGTGCGAAGGAAAACAGTTCCGACGTGAGCCAAACCGATTGCTCACCGCTTCTCTTCTGAAATTTCGGGCGTCCACCGAGCCCCTGAAAGTGGCGGGTGTAGGCTTGTTTCCACAGCACCGCGCCGTTGTGCAAGACCTGGGAAGGGACTTCGTTTAGAAAAGACGTCCGTTCGGTTTTAAAATGGCTGTATGCCTGATCCATCGGAATCGGTTCTCCGACCACGGCAAGGAACTGCCATTTGAAGGCGCGAAAATAGCGGTCTTCCGACACTTTGGCGTTATAGATCAGGCGCTGGCATCCGATCCAACGCAAGAGGGTTTGTTCCTGTTCTTTTGTCGGGTAGAGGCGAAACTGGTAGCCGTCCATCATGATTCTATGATACACTCCCCACCATGAGTGGACAAGATTTCCATTCTTCGTCGCATGCGGTGGTTATGCTTCGCCTCCCTGTCGTGCTTGTGACCAAGTATCGGCGCAAAGTCATCACGCCCCTGATGTTGGCGGATCTTCGCGAGGTTTTCGCAGAGATTTTGGCGGGCTGGCGCTGCTCACTCTTGGAGTTTGGCGGCGAGGCGGATCCTGTGCATCGGCTGGTGGACATCCATCCGACCTTGCAAATCTCGGTGCTGATGAACAACCTCAAGACGGCCAGTTCCCGGCGCATGCGCGCGAAGTACGCAGACCGTCTGCGACGATTCTACTGGAAGCCGTTCTTCTGGCATCGGGCCTATTCTGTGGGTAGTGTCGGGCATGCCGGCTTGGAGACGGTGAAGCAGTATGTGGAATCCCAAGGACTGAGTAGGCCCGGAACAAAAACAAGTACCAAAAGATAGCCCGCGCATTACTCCTCATCGTCTTGCAGTGTCACATCCTCGAAGCCGACGTGGTCCTCGACGCACATGAGCGCCTCATCCAGCGAATACGCCACGCAAATCGTGCCGTATCCCCGTTCCTCCAGAACGATGCTCTGATCCGCTTCATTCCTGTACAGGACCAGTTCCATGCCGTCGCCGCAAAAGACGGCCCGCCCGCACTGCGCAAAACGCTCCGCCACGTCGGCCAGCATCCATCCCGCCACCTTTCTCGCGGCAGTCGGAAACGACAAAATCGCGCGCCGCACTATGCCGCAGCAAGCCACAACCATGCCCCACCAAAAACCAGGTCGCACAAAATCGCGGCATACCAAGTCCCACCAAGCCACTTCACCAAACCGCGTCAGACCAAGCCGTCTCCACCGCGCTTCGCATCAGTCGGAAACGACAGGCGCCTCCCGCCCAAGCCTGGCCAGCGCGTCGCTGACGACGGCGACCACGATGCGGTGGGCTTCCGTCACTCCCTTGCAATTCGACGCGATCGACTGCGCCGAATCCTCCGCCCACGCCGCCGGGTTATCGCCATAAAAGCCGCTGATACAATTGCGCATCATCCCGTCGTGCTCGCTCTCTGCGAAAGCCGCTCCCGCCGCGTGCACGGCGTCCTCGAATCCGTCCACATCCTCGTCGGGCAACCGCTCGATCCACTCGGAAAATTGTCGTACATTAATCATCCAAATAACCCCGTTTCGTCTTGAAAATTCTCCCATTGTCCTCCGTCGGCTCCCGGTGAATCTTCATTCAGTCTGTCGCCGCCAGCTCCCGATGAACCTTCAACCTGTCGCCGGCGGCGCGCCGGATGGAGCAGCGGGACCGACGCGCGACGCCACCTGCAGCGACGCATGGAACGCCACGTCCGATACGCTCCCGTCGGCCGCACACCAATCCCCGGCAAAAAACACATTGGGGAACTCGCGCACATGAAGCGGCAGCCGACACTGGGAACGCCCCCATCCGATCGCCTGCACCAGCGCCTGGTCGATCACGCGCGAAAACACCAGTTCGTCCCGCCAGCCTGGGAAGTACACGTCGTACAGTGCCTCCACCGTCTCCCGCCGCCGCGCCAGGGCCGTCTCGTCGTCCGCCTCGCCGGGCGGCGCGTAGGCGATCGCCTGCAACAACTGGCCACCCGGCGGCGCGCACGATGGGTCGTACGCGGACGGATCCGTGATGAACACGTGCCG
>JAJZZT010000050.1 GCA_021797415.1 Bacillota bacterium | reverse complement strand
ATAGCCCGCTTGATCCCCTCCTGGCGCTTCGCGCCCAGGAAAGGGAATGCGCGGGCAGTTCGTTCAATTATCCGAGGGGTGCGGCAGTCAGCGAGCGCTCCGCGGCGTCGGCCTGCTCATGGGCATGGTAGGAGCTGCGCACCAGCGGGCCGGATTCCACGTGGGCAAAGCCGCGTCTCATGCCCTCCCGGCGCAGTGCCGCAAATTCGTCGGGCGTATAGTAGCGCTCGACGGCGAGGTGCTGTCGCGTGGGCTGCAGGTATTGGCCGATCGTGACCAGACTGACGCCGACTGCGCGCAGATCGTCCAGCGTCTCAAGGATCTCCTCCCACGTCTCGCCGACTCCCAGCATCATGCTGGACTTGGTCGGGATCGACGGCTGCAGGTCGCGCGCCCGGCGCAAAAGCTCCAGCGACCGGTCGTACTTTGCCTTCGAACGGACGCGGTCGGACAGCCTGCGCACCGTTTCCACATTGTGGTTCAGGATGTCGGGCGCGGCGTCCATCACCGTCTTGAGCGCATCCCAATCGCCGAGAAAATCGGGGATCAGCACCTCCACGCGGCAGTCGCTCTTTGCGGCGCGCACGGCGTGGATCGTCTCGGCAAAGATGCCCGCCCCGCCGTCATTCAGATCGTCGCGCGCCACGGATGTCACGACCACATGGCGCAGGTTCATCCTGACCACCGCGTCCGCCACGCGCACGGGTTCCGCGCGGTCCACTTCATTCGGACGGCCGGTCGTGACCGCGCAAAAGCGGCAGCCGCGCGTGCAGGTGTCGCCCAGGATCATGAAGGTGGCCGTTCCGTGTCCCCAGCATTCATAGATATTGGGGCAGCGCGCCTCCTCGCACACCGTGTGGAGGCGGTCGCCCCGCATGATGTCCTTCAGATGATTGAATGAACCGTCCGTCTTGAGCTGTACCTTCAGCCAATCGGGTCGCCGCAAGGGCGCCTTTGCCGCTGTTTCCACGCTGTCAACCTGATCCTGCCGCATTTCAGCCACTTGTCCGCCATCTCCCTCTGTCCAGATTCCGCACCGGTTGGATATTCGCACGTCCATCGTCTCGCGGCATCGTCACACGACATCGTTCCGCGACCGGACGGCTTTGATGGGATCAATACAGGCTCGTCTGCTCTCTGATCGCTTCAATCCGTTCTTTGACCGCCTGCATGAAGCGTCCTGCGGCCAGGCCGTCCAGCACGCGGTGATCGATGCTCAAGCACAAGTTTACCATGTGGCGGATCGCGATGCTGTCGTCCGCCTGCACGATCGGACGCTTGACGATCGTCTCGACGGACAAGATGGCCGCTTGGGGGGCATTGATGATCGGTTGGGATAAAATAGAGCGAAATGCGCCCGTGTTGTTGACGGTGAATGTTCCGCCTTCCACGTCGGACACGGTCAATTTGCCCGTCCGGGCGCGCCGCGCAAGATCGTGCACCGCCAGGGACAGACCGGCCACGCTCAGGCGGTCGGCGTGATGGATCACCGGAACGGCCAGCGTTTCGTCCGTGGCCACCGCGATGGAGAGATGGATGTCCCGTTTCAGCAGAATCCTGTCCTCCGCCCACACCGCGTTCAGGAGCGGGTGCTGCCGCAGCGCAGCGGCCACCGCCTTGAGAAAGAACGGGAAGTACGTGAGGTCCACTCCCTCGCGCGACTTGAACGTCGCTTTTTCGCGTTCGCGCAACCGGTGCATTCCCGTCACGTCCGCCTCGACCATCATCCAGGCGTGCGGCGCATCGCGCTTGCTCTGCACCATCCGCCTGGCGATCGTCCTGCGCAGCGGTGTGACGGGGATCCACTCCTCGCGCGCGTCCTGTTCGGCTATGGCCGGCGCCTGTCCGGACACGGCCGGCAGTTCGGACACGGCCGACGCCCCGGAGACGGTCGGCCGGCGCTCTTCTTTTTCGGCTGCCTGCCGGTCGTCGCCTGTCTCAAGCGGCCGCTTCTCTGTCGCCGCCTGTTCAATATGGCGCAATACGTCCTTGCGCATGATGCGCCCTCCGATGCCTGTGCCGGCGATCCGCGCCAGATCCACGCCGTGTTCGGCCGCCAGGCGCGACACCACAGGAGAATGGCGCGCGGCCGATGCAATCGCCGTACCGATTGATTGACCGGCGTCTGACGCTGCGCCGCTCCGGTCGGCGTCTGGCGCCACCGCTTGTTGTGCGGTCTGCTGTGCGGCACGCACGCTCCGGCCATCCGCTGGATCCGGAATGGCATCCGCTTTCTCCGCCTGCTCCGTCGCCTGCAGCGCCGTTTCCGGCGGGGCGCTCGCCCCTTCGGCCATTCGCGCCTGGTCCTGGGAAGATTCCGCCGGGGCCGCCACATCCGCCGCGTCCTCGGCAATCACCGCGAGCAGCGTTCCCACGGCGACGGTCTCATTTTCCGCAACGAGAATGGACTGCAAAATCCCCGTGCAATCCGCCGGGATCTCGGCCGTCACCTTGTCCGTGACAATCTCCGCCAGTGCGTCGAACTGTTCGACGCGCTCGCCCTCGCGCTTCAACCAGCGCGCAACGGTGCCTTCTGTCACGCTCTCTCCGAGCTTGGGCATTTTCACTTCCGCCAACGCATGTCACCCGCCTTTTGCAGCCGTGCCGCGCGGTTTCAATAGGCCGCGAGTTCGCGCATGGCCGCCGCGATCTGATCGGTCTGAATCATGTAAAATTGTTCCAGTGGAGGGCTGAACGGCATCGCCGGAATGTCCGGACCGCACAGTCGGCGGATCGGCGCGTCCAAGTCGTACAGCGCCTCCCCGGCGATGATGGCCGCCACTTCCGCCCCCACGCCGCCTGTCTGGTTGTCCTCATGGACAACCAGTACTTTTCCGGTTTTTCGCGCGCCTTCCAGGATCAGTTCGCGATCGAGCGGCGCGACTGTCCGCAGATCGATCACGTGGGCGGAGACGCCTTCCCCCGCGAGCCGCTCCGCCGCTTCAAGCGCGCGGTGCGCCATGAGCCCGTAGGCGATGACGGTGATGTCGTCGCCCTCCCGGCGCACCGCGCCCTTTCCGATCGGCACTTCAAAAAGCCCGTCCGGCACCTCGTCGCGAACCAGCCGATACAGCCCTTTGTGCTCCAAATACAGCACCGGATCGGGATCGCGAATGGCCGCGACAAGCAGACCCTTCGCATCCGCCGGCGTGGACGGCATCACCACTTTCAGGCCGGGAATGTGAAAAAACATCGCCTCCAGGCTCTGCGAGTGATACAGCGCGCCGTGCACCCCGCCGCCGTACGGCGCCCGCACTACGAGCGGACACTGCCAGTCCCCCCGGGTTCGATAGCGCATCTTGGCAGCCTCGCTGATGATCTGGTTGACAGCGGGCAGGATGAAATCCACAAACTGGATCTCGGCAATCGGCCTCATCCCGTACGCCGCCGCTCCCACCGCCACGCCGACGATGGCGGATTCGGCAAGCGGAGTGTCGATCACCCGCTGTTCGCCGAACTCCTCGAGCAGTCCCTGGGTGACGCGAAAGACACCCCCCCGGACCGCCACGTCCTCACCCAGAATGAACACCGATTCATCGCGGCGCATCTCCTCCGCCATGGCATCGTGAATCGCTTCTATGTACAGTTTTCGCGCCATCTGTCAAATCCCCTCGCGAGCGGTTCGCGATCCGCCGTGATTTGCGCGGCCAATGCGCGCCGTTGCTACTGCGCGAACACGTGCAGTAGCGCGCTTTCCGGCTCCGGATAAGCGACGTTCTCCGCATGGCGGATCGCCTCGTCCACTTCAGCCTGCACATCGGCGCGCAGGCGCTCGTACAGATCGTCGGTCAGCAGCCCCGCTTCGGCGAGATACCGGCGGAACACGACAAGCGCGTCCCGCGCGCGGGCCTCCTCGACCTCCTCACGGCTGCGGTACGCCCGGTCGTCATCGTCGCTGGAATGCGGCGTGAGCCTGTAGACCATCACCTCGACAAGCGTCGGCCCTTTTCCGTCGAGCGCCCGCGAAACAGCCTCTTTCATCACCTCATAGACGCTAAGGACATCGTTCCCGTCGACCGTCACGCCGGGGAACCCGTATCCCGCAGCGCGGTCCGCCACCCGTTCACACCCCAGTTGTTTGGCGTTCGGAACCGAGATTGCATAGTGGTTGTTCTCGCAAAAGAAAATCACGGGCAACTTGTGCACGCCGGCAAAATTGCACCCTTCGTGAAAATCCCCCTGATTGCTCGATCCCTCGCCAAACGAGGTGTAAAAGACCGCCTTTTCCCCTCGCAACCGCGCGCCGAGCGCAAGCCCGACCGCATTCGGAATCTGCGTCCCAACCGGGCTGGAACCGCTCAGAATGCGATGCGCGCGCGAACTGTAGTGCGCGGGCATCTGTCTCCCGCCGCTGTTCGGATCCTCTTCCCGCGCGAACGACGCCAGCGCGATATCCCACGCCGTCTGGCCGAACACGAGAACGATTCCGAGGTCCCTGTAGTACGGCGCGATAAAATCGCGCGCCGGGTCCATCGCAAACGCCGCCCCGATCTGCGCGCCTTCCTGTCCCTGGCACGAGACGGCAAATGGAATCTTGCCCGTCCGGTTCAGATGCCACAGACGCTCGTCAAACGCGCGCGCCAGCATCATGTAACGGTACATGGACAACACCTGCTCATCCGAAAGCCCCAGTTTCTCATGGCGCCGCATCACTCTGACCACCTTTCTCGCATGCGTCGATCACTTCCGGTCAACTGTGAATGGCGAGTCCGTCCACAGCCAGGGCCGCCTCGCCCAGCACCTCGGACAGCGTCGGGTGCGCGTGCGTGACGCGACCGAGTTCCCACGGCGTCGCATCGAGCAGGCGCGCCAAAACCGCCTCCCCGATCAGATCCGTCGCGTGCGGGCCGATGATGTGCACGCCCAGCACGTCTCCCGTCGCCGCATCCGCCACCACCTTGGCAAATCCGTCGACCTCGCCCTGCACCAAGGCTTTTCCGATCGCCCGGAAAGGAAACTTGCCGATCTTCACCTTCTCCCTGCGCTGCCTGGCCTGTTCCTCCGTCCACCCGACACTGGCCACTTCCGGCCGGCTGTATGTGCAGCGCGGAATGTCCTCATAGGAGATGGGTTCCGGATTGCGCCCCGCGATGTGTTCCATCGCCACAATTCCCTGGCGCGCAGCCGCGTGCGCCAACTGCAGGGGACCGACCACATCCCCGATTGCGTAGATGTTTGGTTCGGCTGTTTGCATATGCTCGTCCACCACGAGCGATCCGCGGGACACCTGCACGCGGGTCGCTTCCAGCCCGATTCCCTCCGTGTGCGGGTCGCGTCCGACGGCGATGAGCGCCATATCGGCGCACACCTGCCGCGCGTCGCCATCCGCCGCGACTGAAAGACATACGGCGTCTTTTCGCACGTCGGCGGATGCGACGTCGATGGAGGCGCCGGTGTGGATCTTGACACCCTTTTTCTTTAACGCGCGCGCCATTTCGGACGAGACGTCGGCGTCCTCCCCGGGCAGCAGGCGCGGCATGGCCTCGACCAGCGTGACGGCGACGCCGAGATCCGCAAACAGCGACGCCTGCTCCACGCCGATCGCGCCGCCGCCCACGATGAGCAGGGAAGAAGGCAATTGTTCGATGGAGAGAATGTGGTCGGACGATAGAACGCGCACCCCGTCAAACGGCAATCCCGGCAGCGCGCGCGGGCTGGACCCGGTCGCAACGATCGTTTGCCGCGGCGAGAGTACCGGGTTCTCGCCGTCGGTACGCTCCACGCGCACGGCGCCTGCACTCGGAGAGAAGATCGACGCGCCCATCACGCGACCGTAGCCCGCGATCAACTCGACGCCGTTTTTTTTCAACAGGTGCCGCACGCCGTTTGCAAGCTGGTCAACGATGCGCGTTTTGCGTTCCATCGCCGCCGCGAGATCGAAGCGCAGACCGTCCGCCACCACGCCGAACGATTGTCCGCCTTTTGCACTGGCGAACAATTCGGCGGAACGCAGCAGCGCCTTGGACGGGATGCACCCCCGATGCAGGCACGTGCCTCCCACCTGTCCGGCTTCCACAAGAGCCACGCGCAATCCGAGCTGCGCGCCGCGGATCGCCGCGACGTAGCCGCCCGTTCCGCCGCCCAGCACCACCACATCGTACGCTTCCGACACCACGCCACCCCCGTCATAGAGGTTGTTCAAAAAGTGGGCAGAACTCCCCGGCGCATTGCCGCGTCATCGCCAGAAATGCTCCCTCACGTACCAAAAACGTGCGCTCGGGGACATGGGATAAAGTCCACTGCACATTCGGTTTATCCCATGTCCCATTGCACTGCGCTCGTCTTGCCTGCCCACTTTTTGAACACGTTCTTATACTAGCAGACGGTCCTCTGCTTGGAAAACCGCACGGTGCCGGCGGTCTGTATCTCATTGTCTCCTGAAACCGTCGCAGGTTTGTCCTGTGGTCTCCACCAGCGGTGTCGCCGACGCCGCCCCGTCCATCACATTTCTCCCTCGTGCGTGTGGCGGTCGCTGCGCAGCACATCCAGCGCGTGCGGCAGCACGGGCAGCACACTGGCGAGACTGTCCACGGCCCCGTCCGGATTGCCGGGCAGATTGACGATGAGCGTGTGTCCCAGCACGCCGCACACGCCGCGCGACAGGATCGCATACGGCGTCTGCGACGCTCCCGCGCGCCGCATGGCCTCCGGGATGCCTGGTACAGTCCGCTCCACGACATCCTGCGTGGCCTCCGGCGTGACATCGCGCGGTCCAAGACCGGTGCCGCCCGTGGTGACCACCAGGGGGGCGTCCACTTCCGCCAGGTCGCGCAGCGTCTGCGCGATGTCGCTGCGCTCATCCGGTACGACCGTATGGCCGATCACCGCGAAACCCGCCTCGATCAGCTTTTCGGCCAGAGCGGGACCCGCCAGATCCTCGCGCGCCCCGTCGTACGCGCTGTCGCTCACTGTCACAATCGCCACGCGCTTGTCCACTTCCCTCACGACGGTTCCTCCCTGTCTGCCGCACGCTGGTAGTGGCCGCTCCTGCCGCCCTGTTTTTCCATCAAACCGGCAAAGATCAACGACATGTCCTTGTCGATCGCCTTGCACATATCATACACGGTCCATGCGGCCGTCGTGGCGGCTGTCAGCGCCTCCATCTCGACTCCCGTGCGCGCGGTGGTGCGCACCGTGACATCGATGCTGATCGACCGCTCGTCGGGATAGGAAAAATGCACGTCCACTCCGGAGAGCGCAATCGGATGGCAGAGCGGGATGAGCTCGGGCG
>JAJZZT010000572.1 GCA_021797415.1 Bacillota bacterium | reverse complement strand
AGCGGACGTCCGCCAAGCGTTGTTTCATGCCGAAATGCCACTGGGTTTATCCCCCTCGCTATCTTGCTATCTTGTAAATGACTTCTGCGAGCCGTCAGTATCCCTTTACTCCTGCTCGGACACCGCTATCGCTAAACTCGCGACGAGCAAAGGGATACTGGCGACCCAGCGAACCTTGCCCATGGCGCGGAACTCGCCGGGCACAGGGCAAGGCAGCGGCCCAGCAAACTCTGCCCATTATGTATAGTCGGCATTGTCTCCCGGCACGGAAGGGTTCTTGTACGGGAACGAAGGCTTCAGTGCAAAGAGAAGCGGGATTCAGCCCGCTTCTCTTTGCACTCATAAACAACATGGCGCCATCGCGAATCCACCCGTTCCGCGCACTATTCAGTGGCGCAAACCCAACCGGGTGATCAGGGCCCGGTAGCGGTTGATGTCATGTTCGCGAAGATAACGCAGCAGATGGGCGCGCTGATAGACCATCTTGAACAGACCGCGGCGTGAATGATGGTCTTTTTTGTGAATGCGGAAGTGTTCGTTTAAATAATTGATGCGCTCCGTCAACAGCGCCACCTGCACTTCCGGCGAACCGGTATCGTTCTCATGCACCGCAAACGATTCGATAATCTCCGTCTTTCGTTCCTGCGTCAATGCCAACTGGAATCCCTCCTATGAACATCCCATGATCGCCCGCGATCCCGTGTCCGCCGGAGAACGGTCACCGAAACGGGGCTTAGCCTGCGCGCAGCAGGCTGGCATGGCCTTGTCGACAACACGCGCCCTGGAGCAAGATCCTCATGTCGCTTAGTGCCGCCCGCAGATGCGGCTCCGCAATCCCCGACACAGAGTCGGCGCACCAAGTCGAGAGGATTATACCAAAAAATTCGCCTCACGGCGAGCGCCTTGTATCCCCAACAATGCTGATGCATGCGCCGCGTCGACCGTCAATTGCCGGGAAAGCGCATCAATAGATGGAAATTTCTGTTCCGGCCGCAGATATGAAAGAAACGAAACCGTCATTTCCTGTCCGTAAAGATCAACCGTTTCGCCGATCAGATGCACTTCGAGCGACAGCTTCCCATCCGCGCACACCGTCGGCCTGCGTCCGATATTCATCGCTCCGCGCACGACGCGTCCGTCGATCAAACAATCGACCGCGTACACACCTTCGCGCGGAACGACGAAATCCTCCAGCATTTCGAGATTCGCCGTCGGAAATCCGATCGACCTGCCCCGCCCCGCGCCCCGTACGACACGGCCGCGCACGCGATACGGTCTTCCGAGGGATTGGGCCGCACCCGCCACATCCCCTTCGGCCAGGCGGCCGCGAATCTCGGAACTGCTCACAGGCCGCCCCGCCACATGCACGGGCGGCACGATATCCACGCCGACCCCCGCCTGCGCGGCCACTTCCCGCAGATCATCCGTCCCGTACGCACCGCCCCGGCCAAAACGGAAATTGTACCCCACGACGATGTGTATGGCGCAAAGCGGCACCAAGTAGGCGCGCAGGAATTCAGACGCCGTCAATGTGCGAAACGCGCGGTCAAACAGCGCGACAAACGTCTGTTCCATACCGAGTTCGCGCGCCACGCGCGCCCTCTCGGCGCTTGGCGTAAGCCAGCGCGCGTACGCGGCGTCCCCGCGCAGCACAAGACGCGGGTGCGGCGTGAAGGAAAACAGCGCCGCCGTACTCCCGCTCTCTTGCGCTTTGCGCACCGCCGTTTGCGCGATCGCCTGATGCGCCAGGTGCAGGCCGTCAAACTTTCCGATCGCAATCGTGCGCGCCCGCCCATCCCTTCGGACGAGCGGTTCGCAAAGGTACGTGAAACCACTCCATTCCCGCATGCAGCCCATCCTCCCCGACGAGTCCCCGGCCGTTTGGTCTTGTGGCAGCGCCATGGGAGACTATCTCATCCGGCATTTTGCGCGGTTGCAGGTTCTGCTCCGTCACTGCAAATGCCCGCCCGATCCGTCAATGAGCACCTTTTCCGCCGCCAGTCGCAATGTTGCGCCGTCGCCGGCCACCCGGTAGATTGCCACCAGTTCCCCGCTTTGCTCAGAGTGAACCCGCACGAGCGACTGTCCGGATGCGGCAGAGACCCCCGCGTCCCGCGCCTGTTCTTCCGGCAGGTCAAACGGAGCGCCGCAGCTTACCGCACGCAGACATTGTTCGCCGACCGAAAGCTGGGGCAGATGCGCCACGGCGCGCCACGACGGCAGGATCGCCCGCTCCCGCAGGTCTTCGAGCGCGCCAAACTCCACGGCATCCTCCAGGGAAAATGGGCCCGACGACAAGCGAACGAGTTCCGACATGTGCGCCGGGACTCCCACCAAAATACCGAGATCATGACATATGGTGCGCACGTATGTACCCTTGCCGCACTCAATCAGAAAGCGCGCCCGGAATTCCTCCGCTTCACGCGTGAACGAGAAAAACTCCAGACGGTCGACGCGGATCAACCGCGGTTCCAGCGCGACCGGTTCACCACGCCTCGCCAGCGCATACGAGCGCACACCGGAAACCTTGACGGCCGAGTAGGCGGGCGGCGTCTGCCAGACATCACCCGTAAGCCGCAGAGCCGCGCGTCGCACGCTCGCTTCATCGACGGTGGACGCATCGTCCCTTGCGACGATGGTGCCCGTCGCGTCCTGCGTGTCGGTCGCCCGGCCGAAGCAGACCTCGCCGGCATATTTCTTGCGCTCCTGCGTCACATATTCGGAAAGGCGCGTCGCCGATCCGAGAAAAACCGGCAGCACACCTGTCACCGCCGGATCAAGGCTGCCGCTGTGCCCCGCCTTGCGCGCGTAAAGCAGCCGCTTCACGCGCGAGACAGCCTGTTGCGAAGTCATTCCCGGCGGCTTGTTCAAAACGACGATGCCGCTTGCCATTCCATTTTCCATCGTCCTCACGCTGTCGCAAACGCCGTTCGCACAGCATCCTCCACCACTTTTAACACCCGCTCGACCGCATCGCCGATCGGAGCGTCCACATTGCACCCCGACGCTCTCACGTGACCGCCGCCGGAAAACTGCAGGGCGATGGCTGCGACATCAACTTGCTCGCGGGAACGCAGACTCACCTTCACCGATCCGTCCGGCCTTTCGCGAAAGAGGATGCCCACCTCTACGCCCGACAGCGAACGCGTGTACGGCAACAGGACATCCGCATCGCTCTCCTCCGCTCCCGACGATCTCATCATATCGGACGTCACGATCACATGGGCGATCCGCCCCGTCGCATCCACCGCAAGAGTGGACAGACCGAGCCTGACGAGTTCCGCCTGTTCCCGCGTCATGGCCTCCAGCACGCGGTCCGCCACCATGAACGGTTCGATCCCGCGCGTCAGCAGGTCCGCCGCCACCTGGTGGATCTCGGGAGTCGTGTTGTTGTAGCGGAATCCACCCGTATCAAAAACGATCCCCGTGTACAGGGCGAGGGCCAGCGCGTGGCCGATGGGGACGTCCGCCGCGCAAAACAGGCGGTACAACACCAGGCATGTCGCGGACGCCTCCGGTTCCACCAAGGCCACCGTTCCATAGCCGTTGTTCGTTTCGTGATGGTCGATGTTGACCAGCGTATGCTGCGCGCTCAAAAGCGCGGGGACATCGCCCAGGCGCCGGTAATCGGCGCAATCCAGCGCCACCGCGCACGCAAACGTACCCTCGACATCGTCCGTGCGCCGAAAGCGGTCCACTCCGGGAAGAAAATTGTACCTGGCCGGAATGGGATCATCATTGACCAGCGTATAGGGACGACCGATCAATTCACAGTACTGCGCCACGGCGAGCGCGGCGCCCACCGCGTCACCGTCCGGGCTCACATGACAGGCGATGAGCAACGGGCACGCGACATCGCGCAGGGCCTCCAGCACGGCGTCATAGCGCCCCCGGTCCATTGTTTTCATCCTCTCCCGCACCCGTCCCCCGACCGTCGCCTGCGCCGCTTACGCCCAGACCGTTCAGAACGCGGCCGATGCGCTCGCTGTACGCCGCCGTCTCATCCAGTTTAAAAACAATCTCCGGGGTTTGGCGCAAGCGGATCCGCCGCCCGATTTCCGAGCGGATGAATCCCTTCGTCCGCTCAAGAACCGCGAGGGATTCCCGGCGCTGATCCGGATCGCCGAGGATCGAGACAAAGATCTTCGCATGCGTCAGATCATTGGAGATATCGACGCCGGTCACCGTCAGAAAGCCGATGCGCGGATCCTTGACCTCCGAGCGGATAATATCGCTCACATCCCGTTGAATCTGCAAAGCCATGCGTTCGGCACGCACTCGCACACACTTCACCTGCCTGCGTCAAACGTATCTCCGTCTTTCATGCAAGCCCTGCAGACGTTAGTCCACCTTCACGGCTTCCATCTTGAAGACCTCGACCACATCCCCTTCTTTGAGGTCGTTGAAGCGTTCCAGGGTAAAGCCGCACTCATACCCCGACGCGACCTCCCGGGCGTCCTCCTTGAAGCGTTTCAGAGAATCCAGGCGCCCTTCATACACGACCACACCGTCCCGGATCACGCGCGCATCCCCGTCGCGCACGATCTTGCCGTCGCGCACCATCGCACCGGCGATCGTGCCCACCTTCGACACTTTGAACAGTTGCCTGACCTCGGCCCGCCCGAGCACGACCTCCTTGTACACCGGTTCCAGCATGCCTTTTAGCGCTGTCTCGATCTCTTCGATCAAGTTGTAAATGACGCGATAGAGGCGGATGTCGACCTTCTCGGACTCGGCGATTTTCGCCACGTTCGCCTCCGGGCGCACATTGAAGCCCACGACGATCGCGTTGGACGCCGACGCGAGCAGAATATCCGATTCCGTGATAGCGCCGACCCCGCTGTGGATCACCTTGATCCGCACGCCCGACACGTCGATCTTCTGCAGCGCTCCGAGCACCGCTTCCGCCGAGCCGTGCACATCGGCCTTCACAATGAGATTTAGGTCCTTAACCTCTCCCTCCTTGATCTGCTTGTACAGATCATCCAGCGTCACGCGCGAGGTGGCGCCGAGTTCTTCCGCCCGCTGGCGCACCGCCCGGCGTTCCGCGACATTGCGCGCCTGGCGCTCGTCGTCGTAGACCACAAACGGATCCCCCGCGCTCGGCACGTCCGACAGGCCCACGACCTCGACGGGCGACGACGGCAACATCTCCTTGACGCGCCGACCGCGGTCGTTCACCATGGCACGGACTTTTCCGAAGGTATTCCCGGCCATGACGATATCGCCGACATGCAATGTCCCGTTCTGTACGAGAATCGTCGCCACCGGTCCGCGCCCTTTGTCCAGTTGCGCCTCGATGACCGTGCCGCGGCAGCGCGCCTCCGGACTCGCCTTTAGATCCTGCACCTCGGCCACAAGCAGGATCATTTCGAGCAGTCCCTCGATTCCCTGTTTCGCAAGAGCAGAAACCGGCACGAAGATGGTGTCGCCGCCCCACTCTTCCGCAACAAGCCCATGCTCGGTCAATTCCTGTTTGACGCGGTCAGGCGCCGCGCCGGGTTTGTCTATCTTGTTCACCGCGACGATGATCGGAACATTCGCCGCCTTGGCGTGATTGATCGCTTCCACGGTCTGCGGCATCACGCCGTCGTCGGCCGCCACGACCAGCACCGTAATATCCGTCACCTGCGCTCCCCGCGCGCGCATGGTGGTGAACGCTTCGTGACCCGGCGTATCCAGGAAGGTGATCTTCTTCTGGTTGACCTCCACCTGGTAGGCGCCAATGTGTTGCGTGATGCCGCCCGCTTCCGTCGCCGTCACGTTGGTTTCGCGGATCGCGTCAAGCAGCGTGGTCTTGCCGTGGTCGACGTGCCCCATGATCGTGACCACAGGCGGACGGTGAATCAATTGCGCCTTGTCGATCTCCTCGTGCAGCATCTCTTCCGCCTCAAGATCCCGCGGCGCATCGACCTGGACGGTCGTTCCGAATTCGCCGCCCACCAGGACCATTGTATCCGTGTCGATCTCCTGGTTGATCGTGACCAGCACGCCGAGAAAGAGCAGCTTTTTGATGACTTCGGACGCCTCGCGCCGGATCAGGTGGGCAAATTCCCCAACGATCATCGGCGAATCCACCGTGACCTGACGGGGCCCCTCCGGGGCGCGGACCACGTTCTCCGCGCGTCCGCGACCGCGACCGCGCGGAGGGGACAGCCTGCGATTGTTCTCCCTACGCTCGCCAAACCCGCCGCGGCCGTTCGCGCCATCCCTGCCGGGCGTGCGCTTGCGCCCTCCCTGGCCGTTCGTTGCGGCGGCTGCGCCAAACGGCGGCGGCGAAGCGGTGTGGCCAAAATCCCGGCCGCCGCCGCCGCGGCGGTCTCCCGGCCGTCCTCCGCCAGTACGGCCGCCTCCTGTCGCCGGCCTCCTGTCGCCCGCAACCGCTCCCGCGCCGCGCGCGCCGGCGCCGCGGGCATCGGACGTGGAACTCCGGTTGCCGCCGAAACCGCTCCGTTGCGCGCCGCCCGGAGCCCCCGACCCATAGCGCGCGGAACCGCCGGAACCACTGGATGAATCGTTGCGCACAGCTCCTCCATACCCGCCGCCGGAACGTGGACCGCCGGAACGCGGAGAACCGTACCCGCCGCCTGTGCGCGGCCGGCCGCCGTATCCGCCGGTGTCGCCACCCGCCGTTCGCGGTGCGGCGGACGCGCCTGCGCGCGGTCCGCCATATCCCCCCCCGTTCCCACTCTGGCGCGATTGTCCGCCGGCCCTGTCAGGGCCGGAACGCGGACCGCCACCGGAACCCATCCCGCCGTGCCGCTGTTCACCGGAGTAGCCGCCCGTCCTTTGCCCGCGGTCGCCGCCGGAACGATCCGCTCCTGCGGCATCGCGTCCGGAACCACGTTCCGGGCGATCGTCATGCCGGCGCGCGCCCGGAACGCTGTCGCGGCGCGGCGCACTGCCGATATGACGCGGCGCGGAGGACTGCTGCGCGCCGAGCGCAGCGCGCGGTGACCCCACGCCTTGCGTGGAGCGCGCGCCCGTGACCTGCGCCGCGTTATCGTCGAGCTTGTGCTCGCGCGGTTCAACCGGGCGCACGGCAACATCGCCCGCCGTTTCTGTCAGCGCCGCGGAAACAGCGGCGCGTCCGGCGTCTTGCGAAGGGGCCGTCCGCTGTGCCGCATAGTCGCCTCCGCCCGCCGTGCGGGTCTGGATTCCCGTTGCGGCCGAGCCGGCGACCCGCCCCGCCTCCATGCGCTCCGCCATTACCCCGGCCTCTTGCCTCTCAGCCGCTTCCGTCCGCCGCTGTTCCGCCATT
>JAJZZT010000331.1 GCA_021797415.1 Bacillota bacterium | reverse complement strand
TGGACTGTACTCCTTGATCGCGGGTCAGTTTGCGAAAAACTGGGGCGAATTTGCCGCCGCCGCGATTCTGAGCGCGCTGCCCTTGACGGTTGCGTTTGGCCTGCTCAACCGCTGGATCTCTTCGGGACTTGTGGCCGGTTCTGTGAAAGGATAGCACACAGGCAAACCGGACGGAGTGGAGATTCTCGTTGGCCGATTGGAGAGAAGGGACCATGGCCGTGAGTGGGATGAAGCGCGCGCGAAAAACGGGCGCCGTGCGAACTGGGCGAACTGGGCGACAGAGGATGCGGACGATCGGGATGGCGACAGGAGGGATTGTGCTCTGCGCGGGCCTTCTCGGCGCTTCGCCGACGAAGGCGCCGCCGGCGGGCGCGAGACAGACAGTCACGAGGCAGACAGTCACCGACAAATCCCCCGTGAATCTCGCCACGCCGGTCAACTTCCGGGCCGCGCTGGCGCACCGCGCCGCGACCATCGTCGAGGGCGACGCCCGCATTGAGGTGTTGACAGCCGGCCTGTTGCGTCTTGAGTATTCAGCTTCGGGTCACTTTGAGAATCTGCCGACCGTAAACGTGGTGGATCGCCGTTTCCCTGTGCCGAAGTATACATCCAGCGTGCGCGGAGGGTGGCTGACGATCCGTACGGACCAACTCACGTTTCGTTACAAGGTCGGTTCAGGGCCGTTCACTCCCGAAAACACGGTGCTGTCTTACGCGCGCGGAGCCCGCACGATCACCGTTCACCCCACTTGGGGCGGAGAAAGCCCATTTGGCGAGGCCGACCAGGCGGGAGCGGCAAGCCTGACGGGTGGCGCCGCTTTGGCAACGGATCATGCGGGATATCAGAGCACCGCCGGCTTTATCACGGGATTGGGGAACGCAAACGGCGGCAACGGAGCCCGCGCTACATGGAATGTCCTGGGGGCTCCGGCCGGTTTGGCGCAAATTGCGATCCGTTATGCCAACAGCGCGGGCCTTCTTGGTGGTCCCGCCACACGGACGCTCGACCTCTCCGTCAATGGTCGTATCGTCAAAACCTTGAGGCTGCCGCCCACGGCGAGTTGGCATACCTGGGCGACGGTAACGGCTCGCGTACCGCTGCGTGCAGGAACGAATGCGGTGGCCCTGGTGGCGGGACGGGGAACGAGCGGAAACGTAAATGTGGATACGCTCGCGGTCGGCCCGCCGACAGGGCCTGTTCCCGTCATACCGCAAACAGGGGCGCTGGGCGGTTGGATCCGGAGCTTTGACAGCTATACCTATGGACAGCGGTATACATACACCTCGTCTACTGGAGCCCCGACGCAACAAGCGCAGGCGATTCTGCCGCCGCTGCACCGCGATGGTCTTTTGAACCAGGCGGGTTGGCGACTGCTGGACGACACGCATTCGGCTGTGTGGACGAGCGCGGGTTGGGTGCGTCCGCGTTCCGCTTCCGGCGACATCGAGGACGGCTATTTGTTTGCCTATGGTCGCCAGTATCAGTCGGCGCTGCGAGAACTGGCGCAACTGACAGGACCTGCTCCGCTTCTTCCGCGCTACATCTTTGGCGTGTGGTTTTCGCGGTACTATCCATACACCGCCGCCGAATATGAGCATCAGCTCCTGCCCGCGTTCCGCGCCCATCGCGTTCCGCTGGACACTCTGTCGGTGGACACGGACTGGAAGTCGCCGAACACGTGGAATGGCTGGGAGTGGAACCCGGCGCTGTTTCCTTCTCCGCAGTCCTTTCTCAATTGGGCCAAGGGCAATGGAATTCACGTAACGCTCAACGTCCATTCGAGTATTGCCAAAAATGACCCGCGTCTGGCCGAAGTGTTGCGCATTTCCGGGAAACCGCTGGTATCGTCGCAGAGTTTCAGCGGACCAAGTTATGTGTGGGATTGGAGCAATATTTCCCAGGCGGAGTCGAACTTTGCCCTGCAGCAGAGTTACGAACGCCAGGGCGTCGCGTTCTGGTGGCTGGACTGGTGCTGTGACAACTCATTTGTCTCGCTGCCCGGAGTCACTCCCGACAACTGGATCGATCATCTTTATGCCCAGGAGATGGTGAACCGCGGCAAACGGGGCTTCGTGCTTGCGAGGATCGGGGCCTCTTTGCAACATCCGAATCAGGTATATCCCGCGGGGCCGTGGTCGGCCCATACCTCAGCCATCCATTTCACCGGCGACACATGGGGAACATGGAATACGCTGGCCTATGAAGCAACGCTCGCGCCCGCCGAGGCGAGTATCGGCGAACCCTATGTGAGCAATGATATCGGCAGTTTTCTCGGCTCACCGCCGGGCGGGCCGATGGACTCCCCGGCTCTCTACGACCGCTGGGTTCAATTGGGGACCTTTCAACCCGTTTTAAGGCTGCACTCCGATCATGGGGATCGCTTGCCCTGGGAATACCCTCAACCGGTTCAGGGCATTACGGAACGCTTTTTGCGTCTGCGCGAATCGCTCGTGCCCTACACATACACGCTCGCCGCCCAGGCGCACTTCACCGGACTGCCGATAACGCGCCCGCTCTATCTCGATTATCCGAATCTCGTCGCCGCTTACCAGCATCCGCATGAGTATCTGTACGGGCCGAATGTTCTGGTGGCCCCGGTCGTCACAGCGGGAAATGTCGTCAAGCGCGCCGTGTGGTTTCCGCCGGGGCGGTGGATTGACTACTTCACCGGAGCTACCGTAAACGGGCCGACGACGGCGACGCTCGCGGAACCGCTCGACCGCATGCCGGTATTCGTCAAGGCCGGCGCTGTCGTGCCCGAGCAACCCTTCATGAATCACGTCGGCGCCAAACAGGTCAACCCCCTCATACTCCATGTCTACTCTGGCGGCAGCGGGCGGTTCTACCTGTATAGCGACGCCGGAGCCGGTCTCGGGTATCTGAAGGGGCAGTTCACGGAGACGCCGATTTCGTATACGGAAGGCGGCAACACTGCAGCACCCCGTTCGACGCTTCTCATTGGTCCAGTGCGAGGAGAATTTCGTGGAGCAATGAACCAGAGAATGTACAGTGTCGAGCTGGCGGACCTCTCGGCTCCACGTGAAGTGTTTGTGAATCGTCTGCCGCTGCGAAACACGCCGATCGGTTCGAACGGAGTCGGCTGGTGGTATGATAGTCATAGTGCCACTTTGATGATCCACACGCTCTCGCAGCCGACAGACAAGCCTGTCGTGATCAGCCAGGTGGGCGCCAGGCCAGTCGATCGAAGTGAACCGGCCCAACCGGCCGTCGTGGACCTCAGCCTGATTCCATCGCACACTGTATTGTTCGCGGGAGGAAAAAGCGCCATTGTCAGGGCCGTCATCAAGAATCAAGGTCCGGGCTCTCTCGTCAAACTTCACGCCCATTTGCGCGTACCGGCGGGATGGGGGGTCCGTCCTGCTGCAGACCTCGTGTCATCGGATCTTCAAGCGGGTCATGCGATGGATTTTCGTTGGCTGGTGACGGCTCCCAAGGGGGAGAGTCGTCAACCGCGGATAGCCGACCTCTCGGCGACTCTGTCCTATGTGGATCAGGCGATGGGAACAACGCGTACGCAGACGGTGTCACAGGAGCAGTCGCCCGTGATCACCTCGGTGAATCCCGCGCAGGCCAGGGAAAATGCCCTGGTGACCGTGACGGGCGTCAACTTCGGCGCCAGTCAAAGTTCAAGCAACCTCGCCTTTGTGGATAAGGGGATCAGTTGGGGAGCGCCGAATGACATCACCCCTTTTTACGTTGTGAGCTGGAGTTCGACGAGAATCGTTTTCAAGGTGCCAACGCCTCAGGGAACTCCGTATCACGTCGTGCCCGGTACGACTGCGTCGATTCGGGTGACGACCCAGAATGGGACATCGAACGCGGCGTTTCTAAAAATAACGAAATAAGAACGATCGATTCCATCGTGAGGTGTCGTTAATGTATCCAACATCGCATCATCGTGTGAAGGGCTTAGTCCTGGTTCTCCTTGGAGGACTGTTGATGACAACCGGGTGCGGAACCTCGACGCCGTCATCCGCATCTTCACCAATACAGCGCAACAAGGGGGGCGTTGCGCTGGTTGTCGTGAACCGGACCGCGCAGGTGTTGGCGGCAGCTCCGGGGAAGTCTTCCTCCGCAAACGAGGCGGTGTTCACACTGACCGCCTATGATGCGCAGGGCAATCCTGTAAAGGGCGCGAAGGTCGCCTACTTTGTGGGGCAGATGAAGCCGCTTGGCAGCATGATGCCGATGGTGTGGAATCGTTCAGGAACTGCTGGGGCGAACGCCTCTATCGCAAGCTATACGAAGCGGACCAACGCCTCGGGAAAAGCCACGCTCACTTTGTTGGGTCAGCCCGCCAATACAATGGAAATGATCGGTGTCCAAGTCGGAAGTCTGAGCAGTTTCGATGCAAAGACGAAGCAAATGACCGGCATGCTGGATGCGTGGTGGATTCGTCCCAACAACGGGGAGGCTTCCGTAGGCAACTATGTGGCTGTCGATCCATTCATGGCCTCGGGAGTTCCCGCCACGGGCGAAAGAGTGACGGTGGTGGCGATGAACCGATCTTCGGGGCCGATTCTCGGGGCTTCCGTGCAGTACACGCCGGAGACGGCCGGGGCGGGCGGCATGGGAGGCTCGAACTCCGGCGGACAGTCAAAAACCACCAATATGCAGGGCCATGTCATCTTCACGGTCATTCCTGGTTCGGCGCCCGTTACGCCTGTGCGCATCGTCGTCACATCGCCGGGCGGCGCAGCCCGTGTGGCGGGCGGGATGAGCATCTCGTTGTTCCGCTGATTTCCAGAGTCCGGGAGCGTCACGCGGCCAGCGCGATAGTAGGGGCGGGATGAGCATTTTGTCGTTCCATTTAATTCCATATTACGATAAGCGGCAGGTTTTGCTGCCGCACCTGCGCGGTTTCGCGCAGGGATCGCTGTGAAGGATGGCTGTGAAGGATGGCTGTGAAGGATGGCTGTGAAGGATGGCTGTGAAGGATGGCTGTGAAGGATGGCTGTGAAGGATGGCTGTGAAGGATGGCTGTGAAGGATGGCTGTGAACAATCGTGCAAACGTTTTCCCTGCGGATAAATTGGCGGTGCAATGCTGGGGAGGGGGTGGTTGGGCGCCGCAGAAAACGCTTGCATGGCGCGGGCGTTCCACCATTGGCTGGATGAAAATTGGCTGGGCCGGTACCCAGCCCTGTGCCCGGCAAGTTCCGCGCCATGGACAAGGTTCGCTGGGGTGTCGTCATCCCCTTTGCTCGTCGCGAGTTTAGCGCCATCGGCAAGGTTTGCTGGGTCGGCGCCCTGCCCTGTGTCCGGCGAGTTTAGCGATAGCGGTGTCCGAGCAGGAGCAAAGGGGATGGCGACGGCTGGCAGCGGAATCGCATTTTCAAGATAGGAGGGGAAGCGAATGAAAAAGTGGCGGACCAGACTCTACACCGCCGCCGCAGGCGGAGCCGTATGCATACTGGCCCTGGGCGTTTCGTATCCCGCGGCTGCGGCTGCGGCCACGTCATACACGACCGTGCAATGGGACGGACTCTTTGCGGATCAGGGGCCACAGTATTTCAGTCCCCAGCAACCGTCCACGGTGGATCCCGTCACCGTGACGTTGCGCGCCACCGCCAATAATCTGACCAGTGCGGAAGTAATCGACTATAACCAGGCGACCGGGACGACGGCCTCGTATCCGATGACCTATGCGGGCACGGATAAAAACGGACTGTACGAATTTTGGACGGCCACTCTTCCGGCCAGTCCGGATGCGCAGTTTTACTATTTTCAGGCCAACGATGGATCGAGCACGGCGTATTACAATGGATTTGGCGCTTCATCCACGGCGCCGTCACCGAGCAGTCCCGCCGGGGGAGATTTCTGGATTTCCCCTGGATTTACAACGCCCTCCTGGGCGCAGCGCGGTGTGCAGTACCAGATCTTCGTAGATCGTTTCTACAACGGGAACACGGCAAATGACGTAACCAACGGAGAGTATTCGTGGTACGGGAATCCGACGGTGCAGTTGTCCTGGGGCCAGGATCCGGAACTCGGGAATCCGGGCGGCACGGATCAGGTGGCATTCGCCGGAGGGGATCTGGAGGGTATTGATCAAAAGCTTCCCTACATCATGAACTCGCTGGGGGCCAACATCCTCTACCTGACGCCCATCTTTACGGCGAATACCAACCATAAATATGATGCCGCCAACTACTTCCAGATCGATCCGCACTTTGGCGGCAACTCGGCGCTACAGACACTTATTGCAGCCACGCACAGCACGAAGGATAACGCGGGACAAAAGGGCCGCATCGTGATGGACGGCACATTCACCTACACCGGCGCCGCGAACTCCTGGTTCCAGGATGCGCAGGCGAGTCAATCCAGTCCATACTACCCATGGTACACTTTTACAACTTGGCCGACTCAGTATGCGACATTTTATGGTGTGGCCAATCTGCCCAAACTGAACTATGGCTCAACGTCGTTGCAAGGAGAGATTTACGGCAACAGCACCAGTGTCGTTGACCAGTACCTGGCGCCACCCTACGGCATCGATGGCTGGCGCCTGGACGATCCAGGTGGTGTCGGAGCCAACGGGTACAATCCACAGGCAAACGGCAACTACACGGATCCCACCAATCATGCGGTGTGGCAGGGGTTTCGCAAGTCGGTCAAGGCTGTGAACCCCAATGCGTTTATTTTTGGAGAGTTTTTTAACAATACGCAGGCCTGGCAGTGGTTTGGCGGTCACCAGTGGGACAGTTCCGTCAACTACAACGGGTTTTTGGATCCGGCGTCCGAATGGATCACGGGATATGATGAAGGATTCAACGCCAACAGCATTAATGTGACACAGCTCAATCAGTGGTTGCAGGACACGCTGGTCCAGGCGCCCCGCGCCACCCAATTGACTCAGGTCAACCAGCTCAGCACCCAGGACACGCCGCGTTTTGGCGAGCGGGCGGCGGAGTCGATCACGTACAAGACCTACACCGAACCGAACGGCACCACATTCACCGATCCGTACGGCGGCACGCCGAATTACTGGAAGGACTATCTCGGCGCATTTCTTGAGTTCACCTATGTCGGACTGCCGACGATCTATTACGGCGATGAATACGGCATGATGGGCGGCGGCACGAATGACGCCGGCAAGCGTTGGACGTTTGACTGGAGTCAGGTGGCCAATGGGGGCGACAGTGTATTTCAGCTCTATCAGCAGTTGATTGCCCTGCGTCACGAGTATTCGGCGCTGCGGGACGGGTCGTTTATGCCGCTGGTGACGGACAACACGACGAATGTCTATGCGTTCTCGCGCTTTG
>JAJZZT010000398.1 GCA_021797415.1 Bacillota bacterium | reverse complement strand
CTTCTTTGATATACTTGCGAATCTGCTCCTTGGATACAAGTTCCATCCGTGTTGTCCTCCCAACGTGAACTCCCTTTCGGGGTATCGGGAGTTTACACAAACTATTTTACACCCTCAACCGCCGTAAGCCCCCATAAATTCCTTGGCAATCGCCAGTCCCAAGCCTGTCCCCCACCGCTCCTGCGCCACGCGTTCGTGCCTTATCCACCCGATAGAAACGCTCGAAAATGTGCTCCAGGTGCTCGGGCGCTATCCCCTCTCTCGCATCTTGCACACTGACATATGCGGATCGATTCTGCGCCCATACCTTCACGCGTATGGACACATTCTGTGCCGTGTGAGTCGTCGTATTGTGCAGAAGAATATACAGGATCTGTTGCAGGTGTTGCGAATAGATCGCAGCCAGAACAGACTCGGGCGGAACCGTGACCTTGATGTCCCGATCATAGCCTCAGCCATGTGCTCAACCGCCTCTTGCGCTGCCCTGCGGATATCAAGAGCCGCCAGCGGCATCCACTTTCTCGCTGCTCTTGCCTTCGGGAGTTTTTCCCTTCTTGCTGTGTTCTTCCGATGCCCAAGCCTGATGTGGCTCTGTACCGAGTGCGCGAGTCCCGATCTTCTCGACAACGCCGGCAACCCGTTGATCTTGACGATCTTCGCGCTTCCGGCCAAACTCGTGCGAATGCTGTACACAGGTGCTCCATTTTTTTGATCCAGGTGCACCTTCGTTACGACAGCGCCCGGCACGGCGGTGAGTGCGATGGTGCGCGCCTGCACACTTTGATAAGCCAAGCGTACCAATCAAATCTGACAGGCACTTTAGGCGCACATGAGCTATCACTCATGTGCCATTAGAAGTCTCTAATCGCGTGCGCGTTTCCGGCGCCACCCCACGACTTGACGCCGCATATCCGTTGCACTTCTCCCGCTATTGTATTAGTGTCGTTTTTGCCACGATATATATGTCGCAAGTCAAGACGTGTCTGTCTTGCTCTCTTCGTGAGTTAGTATTTACCAATCCGACATCGCGAGCAGTTCAAGAAGGTCCCGGATGGCGCGTCCCCGCTGCGCTGGATGGCGCATCGGGATATCCGGGTGAATTTCATAGCGATTCTTCCGGCCGTCCCGAAAGCGACTGAGGTATCCAGCTTTCTCCAGGTCGTCGAGGATACGCTGCACCGCCCGCTCCGTGATCCCGACGATCTCCGCAATCTCCCGGGCCGTCAAACGGCTGTTGCGCACCACGCACAACAGGACCTGCGAATGGTTGGTGAGAAACGTCCACTCTGACATAGCCCATGCCTCCACGTGTCGCTAAAATGATGACTTCCGTTTCATGATATACCACTCCGGACTTCCTTGCTCTGCCCCGTACCAAAATTCACGAATACCCGGGTGAAACATGGAAAAGGCGCCGCACAGGCGGCGCCGGGAGTCTTCATGGGGTCAATCCGGACGCTTGGTAGTCACGCCACTGCCTATCTGTCCCGCAGCGCTTCAAGCCCCCCTCCTCGTCGATGCAAAAGAGGTGAATCCACGCATTCCCGACCAATTCCCGCACGACGTCGTGGCCGGCGATCACGTCGTCGATGGCCTGTTGCGGCGCCTCGATCACAACGTTCAGCCGCATCGGCTCGTGCATCCAGCGCGCGCCGTCGTGCAGGGACTGCAGCGCCAGGCCCACTCTGAGATCCCCGCCATTGCCCTCCAGGACGCCGATCGAACCGCCCACCACATTATGCAGGACCTTGTTGCCGCTGCCGAAGTGACGGTTATCGACCATGGACCCGTAGTACTGCATATTGATCCAGTGAGCCACGATCATGGGCGCCGTCATCATCAGCCGCAACGTGCCAAAGTCGGCGTCATCGCGCCAATCGTACTCATGCAGGAACACGCGGCCCGCCAGATCGCAGTGCGCCGTACGGGCGCGCGGCGCCGCGATAAACGCGGCGTTTCCGGCCAGCGCCCATTCCGGTCTCACCTGCGCCCAGTCGCGCGTACGCCGCCGCATGTCCGCGTGGACCCGGTGCGCGGGCAGACCGCCCGTTCCCAGGAGAGTGGCGCGTTCCATCCGGGCCAGTTGTCCCGCCGCCGCCAGCGACCGGCGCAATTGGGCCACCTCCACCGCGTGCGAGGGCGGGGCGGCATCCGCATCGAACAACTGGATCTCATCGGTGGTCGTGTCGTGCAGCCCGGCCACAAAATACGTGTCGTCAGGGACTTCGATCCCCATTTGCGCGAGGCCGCGGCGGGTCGACGGATCATTGAGCAGGGCGACCGCGATCCGGGCGCTGGCCTCGCCGGACTGGCCGGCGCACGCGCCGCAATCGAGGGCGGTGGCCTGCGGGTTGTTGACCGTGGTGCTCCCATGTCCGACAAACAACACCAACCGCGCAAAGTCCCGGATCATCCCCATGTGGCGCAGGATGAATGCCGCCGCACCGGGACGGTCAGCCTCCGGGATGCCGGTCGGGATGCCGGTCGGAACGCCGTCCGCACACCCGCCCGGCCCCGCTTTCTCCGAAGTCAGAGCAGGGGCCAAACGGCGGTGCAGCGAACCAGACAGCCCCTTACGGCCCGGGTGCGCCACCGGGCGCGTCCAACCCAGACTGTCGCTGACGAGTTTCGGGGCCGACAGCAACCCGGCCGCCCCGACGAAGGAGAAACTCGAGGAGGCCGATGTCTTGAAAGTCTTCCACGCACCGACGGTGCGCATGCGCGCCTGCCGGCGGGCAATCCGTTTGCCGAACTCCTGCCCATGCGCGCAGTCCGGCCGTTCGCAGATGCGGTACGACGGAGTGAGCAGTACGGGAAGGTGTGCCTTGGCCGCCGCGCCGCCAAAGGGAACGTACTCCATCGGGACGCCGAAAAATCCGGCAAAACCGAGGGTCCGGGTCCCGGGGGCAACGGTTTCGAGTGCGCGCCGGTACACCTCTGACCGCACGTCAATGCAAAACACCGCCTGCACCGCAACTCGCCCGCTCTCTGTCTCTGCGCGACGGCCAGCGGTCAGGGTCGCCGCCAGCCGTCTCTGGTACCCCGCCTCGAAGGCTGTGTGCAGCACCACGTCGACCGCGGCGGCGCCAGCGCGCCGCCTCGACTCGAGGTTCACCGCCATGGCCCGCTCCCACTGGATCGCCAGCCCTTCGCCGCCGCGCAACGTGTAGAGCAGCGCGTCCCACGCAAGGCGGATGGCGAGCAGGTCGCGCAGCGAGTCGTCGCGGCGTTCCTGTGGCTCCGCCTGCCAGCGCAGGTACCGCGCCCACCCTGCCCAACCGCCGACGCTCAACAACACCGCGTACAGATAGTCATCCACCGCCGCCGTCGGCACGGCCAGTCGGTCCAGTGCCCAAGCCATCGCACCCTCTGCGGTGTCCGGCAAGGCCCCGATCGCCTCCCCCATGCCCCGCAGGCCCATCATCCGCGGGCTCTTGTCGATGCGCGCAAACTCCCTCCAGCCGCTGTAGAGCGATTGATCGCGCCAGGGCATCCGCCATAGCGCCTGACCCTCGTCAAAATAGGCTGCACAGTACTGACTGACACGCTCGACAACAAAACTGGACCAGTCCTGACCATCCAGCCCTCCGAGCACATCCGCGACCAGAGGCAGCGGCGGCGAGGGACGGTTCCCGCGTTCGAGCATCTGCCGAAACGCCGGCACATCCCACGAACTTCCGGATGCCCGCAGCGCCTCCTGCAAGTCGTCATGCGTGATCCGGCCGTTCGCCAGTCGCTCCATGTAGTAGGCGCGCGGCATGCACAGTCCCGTGCCGGCGACACGCAGCAGGGTTTCGTGCGCCTGCCAGAACGACTGATCGCGCAGACCGACATACGGGTTGACCGCCACAAAATTCTTGAGCGGCCACAAAGGCGCGATGCGTCCGCAGGCCGCGTCCACCCTGTCCCTCCACTTCGGTCCGTGCGCGTACTCCGTCGCATTCATGACGCCACCTCCCGGGATTGACTGTCCCGAAACACCCGCAGCGGTCTGACGCCGCCGGCCGACCCGAGCGTCCGGAGCCACCGGGTGAAGACTGTGTCAACATAGAGGCCGTTGTACAGATGCACATAAGCGGCCCGCCAAAAGGGGCTGTGCTGCATCCGCGGCAGCATCTGCTGAACCAGCAGGAGAGCCGCGAACACCGCAACAATCAGTCCCAGGAGCGCATCCTGGACGCCGCCGGCGGATGCTTCCACGGCAGGCAGGCTCGCCGCGCCAAACAGCGCTGTAAACAGCGCTTCCAGGCCGAAATACGCCATGGCCACCAGCGTACTCACGCCGACCATCGTCAGCAGGAGTCCACGCGCGCCCATTGTGCGCATATTCAACGCCTGCAGCAGCAACTGGGAGACAGCCACCGTCAGAATGATTCCCATGACGACCGTCGCGGCCTGCTCGCGCATGGACGCCGCAAAGACAGCTCCTGCGCCGATCGCGATCGGAGACGCGACCGCCAGACTCAACAGGACCCGCCACACACTCGCAGAGCGGGGCGCCGCCGGCAGCGCCGGCGCCCGGAAATGGTCGACCACGCTGCCCGACGCCAGAAAGGCGTGCGCCTTGTAGACGGCGTGCGAGACGATGTGCAACGCCGCCAGGCTATACAGTCCAAGACCGCATTCCATCAGCATGAAACCCATCTGCGCACAGGTCGAATAGGCGAGCGATCCCTTGATGTCGGTCGCGGCCATCATCATGAGAGAAGCCGTCGCGATCGACAGCAGCCCCACCAAGACCAGCGCGTCCCCGGCCCATCCCACGCGCGCCACGAGGGGGACCAGGCGCAGGAGCAGGAACGCGCCCGTGTAAATGATGCCGGCGTGCAACAGCGCTGAAACCGGCGTCGGGGCCTCCATGACCTGGATGAGCCAGCCGTGCAGCGGAAATTGTGCGCTCTTCAGGACCGCGCTTGCGACGATGAGTCCAGTCGCAACCTGCAGGGCCCCCGGCAGAGGCCGGTGAGTCGCGGCAAGCGCAGTGGCGATGCCGGCGAATTGCGACGTGTGCAGTGTTCGCGCGATAAGCACAAACGCCGCAAACAGGCTTGTGTCTGCGATCCGGTGAAGCAGGTACTTCTTGCGGGCGGCAAGCACCGCGCCAGGGCGCCCGCGGTAGAACGCCAGCAACTCGTGCAGGCACAGGCTCGTGGCGACCCAAAAGAGCAGAAAGTCCCACATGCCGCCGGCCAAAATTTGCATGAAGAAAGACCCCAGCGTGAGACTCAGCCAGCGATGGAATCGGCCCTCTTGCGCATCGCCGTCCAGATAGGCCGACGAATAGCGAGCGACGACCACGCCGACGAAGGAGACCAACAACGCCATCACCACGGTCAATACGTTCACGTCGACGCCGATCCCGAGCGATCCGAGACCCACCGGGAGTTTCACCGAGAGATAGGTTACGGATCGCGTCATCCCGATCGCATAAGTCACCGCCGCCAGGACCGCACACGCCAGAGCAAACCCCGCAGCGCCCATTGTCAACCTCTTCATCCAGCGTGCGTGATGGTTTGCGTCGATTCCGACCACAAGACCGACCGCCAGGAGCGGCCACGGCAAAATCAGCATGACCGCAGATGTGAATACCCCTGGAACGACTTGCATGGCCACAACCCCCTTCTCTGATCGATGGCAGAGCGTCTGCAGCACCATCGCCTGCAGTCATTCCCGCCCTACGTATGACATTTATATCGTGACTTTTTAGTCGCTATGATTATACGGGACGGCCTGCGAGGCTGTCAACTCATCGCGAGTCCGCCCGCAGTCGGCAGGATGATCCACGGATAGGCAGGCGTGCTATTTCACGTTCGCCTATCCGTGACTGGATAATGTGCGCCAACTCGTTGCTGACCACCCCATCTATTTCGGAGGCAATCTCTTTTTTTCATAAAAATACACGACGTTGGTCGTGCCTTGATTGACTTTACTTTGCACCAAAAACTTGCCGCCGTGCGCATCGACGATCCATTTTGCGATCGCAAGGCCCAGACCGGTGCCATTTGTCGAGCGCGCCTTGTCACCCCGATAGAACCGATCGAAAATAAACGGCAGATCTTTCATTGCGATGCCGACGCCCGTATCAGACACAGTCAACTCGACAGTTGACTCCACGTTGCCACATCGAACGTGCACACTGCCGCCCGTTGGCGTGTACTTCAATGCGTTATCAAGTAAAATCCACACAAGCTGATGCAAGCGCTTCTCATCGCCCCGCACGATCACCTGTGGATCGATGGCGAACGTAACATGCAATCCCCTTTGTTCGCACAGCACTTGAAACAAATCTTGAATGCCAACGAGCAACCCCGATAAGTCGACTGTCTGAAGCGAGAGTTCTGACTGATTGGAATCCACGCGCGCGAGCGTCAAGAGATCTTCCACAAGTTGATGCATGCGGCGCACTTCTTTGTCAATCGCGGAGATACTCCCGGCGTTCTGTTCGATGGTATCGGCCGGATGGCGCAAGAGGAGTTGCGTCTGGGCTTGCACGACGGCCAGCGGCGTTCGCAATTCATGCGACGCATCGGAGACAAAGCGTTCTTGCTTTTCCCATGATTGCCGAATCGGGATAAGCGCGCGCTGGGCCAAGAACCATCCAGCAGCCACAGCCGCGATCAACCCGGCACTGATGCAAAAAAGGATAAGAAGCAACAGCGCATGCAACTCACGCGTTTGTCCATCGATATTGTCTACAATTTGCACCGTGACGTCACCCGGCAGCGGACCGCCGTCTTGTGCGGAAAACGACACATTTAGAATGCGGAATTCGTGGTGTTCGACTGTCTGGGTAAATGCACGTCGACGAGAAAGGCCGCTGGCCAAAGACCGCAGTCCACTCGCGGAAAATGTATTTTGTGGCTGTTGGAACAGCAAGTGACGCGTCGACGTCCATACGATCAGGACCGTTGGCATTTGCCCGAAATGCGGCTTAGTAGGAGGGAAGTGAAGTTGCGGCGGCGCGCCCGTTCCAGGGACGTGCCCAAAAGGCCGCGGTCCCCCGCGCAGCACCATGTGTGCAGTCTCCTGCAGCGAGTTATCAACCTGTTCGTACAACCGCTGTTGCGTGAATAGATAAAGCACCCCGGAGATTGTGATGAGAATGATTGCAAATACCACTGCATTCAGAATCGCCAATCGCAAGCCCACGCGACGAAACATGCTTACGTCTCCTTTAACATGGGTCATGTCCTGTCAAGTGGTGTAATTTGCTCGTGAGATTGTACTATCCCCTATGTGTCGCTATGGGTCAACCGGTCGGGATGGCCGTCCGGCTACAAATTCATGTAAATCGCCGTGCCTCTTAAGA
>JAJZZT010000495.1:2578-7342 GCA_021797415.1 Bacillota bacterium | reverse complement strand
GTGCAGTCGCCCCAATACCGTACAGGAGACCGTCCCAAGCCAGTGGTGACAAAGGAGGTGGAAGAGCGAATTCGAGGGTTTCTGGCCGAGAACGAGGAGCGCCGGAAAAAAGGAATGCACAAGCAGGCCAGACGAGCGATGGATATCCATGCAGCGCTTGAGAATGCGGGCGTCTGCATCAGTATGAGGTAATACGCGATCGAAAGTAACGGCTGTTGCTTCCCCTTGTCGACACAATCTCGCCTGTTTGCTCATCTACACGACCGATGAGTCTGCGTTTCGAGCGTGATTGTTTCTTCTCCACAGTCCCATAATTATGTTTATTAGTAAACATATATAACACCAGAGCGTTTGTCTTTCTGGTGGATGATTGCGATAGGTGGCCCCCCTGTTCCTCGTTATGTGTTTCGGGAATGCAGGTTGAAAATGTCTTCTGCCGCCAGTATCCCTTTTCACCCGCTCGGACTCCGCTATCGCTAAACGCACGACGAGCAAAGGAATACCGGCGGCCTACCAAACCTTGTCCAGGGCGCGGAACTCGCCGGGCATAGGGCATGGTATCGCCCGGCGCATTTTCCATCCTGCCGATGGTGACGCGGCCGCGCCATGGGAATCTATTGTCCGCACCGCAATTTGCTCACGTCCATTAACCACACCCGATTTCCCTCTTCAGCCAGCGCCAGCATTCGGCCAAACACTGCTGCAATTCCCACGCGGCAACCCCCAGAACCCGCACCGCGAGTCCGCGCTCCACCAGGGACGCTCCGCCGTAAACACCGGGTCCGCAGGCCGATAGATGCGCGTGCAACCATTCCACATGCCGGTCCGCAACGGCTTCGGACAGCACCAGCAGGGTGCCGATATGGGTGTATTCGCCCAGAGGGTGAACCGCGCCACTCCATTTTGCGGGCTGCAGCCGCAGGGAATCCCAAAGCGCCAATTCGCCGTCCCAATAAACGGAAAACTGGGTGTACACTTCTTGATAATCGAAGCGTTCGCCGCGCGCCAGGCGGCCCGGAGTGATGATTTCGCTGAAAACGGCCGCGCCTCCCGCCTCCATCTCGACGATCGTCCGCCCGTGGAAACGGGCGCCAGCAAAGGGGATGACCGGTTCGGCCAGGAATTCCAACAAAGCGCCCTGCGTCACATGAAACCGGCACAGTTGCTCGCTGACTCCGTCTGCCACGCGCGATGGATGCAGCTTCAAAGCCGCCTGCATGTGCAGACACAGCTTGGCGTGCGGTTCCAAAAAACAGTCGATCTCCTGCCTGTCGCCGTTCAACAGGCCAGGAGAACAGTCCATCACGCAGATGGACAGTCCTCCATCCTCCTGCGCGAACGGCTTGGCAACCTTGAGAGGAGCGCATTGCCGGGAGTGCGCCAGATAGCTCCTGCCATCCTGGACGGCCAGCCTGGCGCGCCACAGACCGCGCACTCGCCGAAACCCGATTGCTTCCGCGGCCCGCAAAGGTCTCTCCTCGTCCCGCCGCACAGATCTCGGCTCATCCTGACACACGATCCCCGACTCGTCCCGCCGCGCGATTCTCGCCTCATCCTGACACACGAATCTCACCCGGCAACGCCGTCCGCCGGCAGGCGGTTGACCCGCCCCGCCACCCACTCGACGACCTCAGTCACGCCGGCGCCGGACAGGATGTCCGTCAGCACGAACGGCCTGCCCTCGCGCATGTGCGCCGCATCCTCCGTCATGACGCGCAGATCCGCCCGCACATAGGGGGCCAGATCGATTTTGTTGATGACGAGCAAACCGCTGCGCGTAATGCCGGGACCGCCCTTGCGCGGAATCTTGTCGCCCTGCGCCACGTCGATCACGTAGACAAATGCGTCCACCAACTCCGGACTGAACGCCGCCGCAAGATTGTCGCCGCCGCTCTCAATGAAGATCAGGTCGAGATCCGGGAACCGGCGCTCCAGATCGGCGATCGCCTCAAAATTCATGGAGGCGTCTTCCCGAATCGCGGTGTGCGGACACCCTCCCGTCTCGACGCCGACGATGCGCGCCGCTTCCAGCACGCCCGTACGGTGCAGGATTTCCGCGTCTTCTTTTGTGTAAATATCGTTGGTGATGACCGCGATGCTGAACTGTTCCCGCAAAGCCCGGCACAGCGCCTCAACCAGCGCGGTCTTGCCGGACCCGACCGGCCCGCCCACGCCGATGCGCAAGGGACGCCCTCCCTCGTACACGGGATCCTCCCATCCGGCATGATGGTGCGGTGCGGAAGAATTTGTACACATGCGATTCCCTCCTGTCTTGAAAATGCGGTTCTTGTGTTAGCCGCCAGTATCCCTTTGCTCCTGCTCGGACACCGCTATCGCTAAACTCGCGACGAGCAAAGGGATACTGGCGGCCCAGCCAACCTTGCCCATGGCGCAAAACTCCCGGGCCACGGCCGGCTATGACATGAAAAGCCGCGAGTACAACGCGGCGTGGCGCATGGCCGCGATCTCCTGCAGGACGAAATGGCCGGACAGGTGGTCCTCCGTTGGCGAAGAGGCTGCCACGTCCTGCGCGCAGCGCTCAATGTGCGGCAGCAGCTTCTGCAGAACGAGCTGTCCCTGCGTCTGACCGAGCGGCATGGCGCGCAGCGAGTTTTGCAGCAAAACGTTCAACACGCTGTAAAAATAGCTCATCAGGGTCGGCTGCGCGGCATACCCAAGGTGCGCGCACACCCAGCCGTGCACGATGGCGGGACTGCCGTGGCAGCGGCCGGCCGCGATCCAATCGCCGTACAGATCAAGTTCCGCCTCAGGATACAGCTCGCGGGCCATACTCAGGTATCTTCTGCCGATCTTGCGGTTGCCTTCACGCGCCTCCCTGGCCAAAACAGCCGCGTGGAGGCGCTGGTCCAACCGGCATAGAGCGGCCGCCGCCCGCTCCCTCCCCTCCGCCTCGGCACAAGTGGAGTCTGAACCCGTCACTTTCCGCGCGTTCATCTCGTCTTGCCTTGACACTTCCGGCGCCGTGGATTTCCCCGTCAATTCCCGCTCCCGCACATGCAAGTGCGCTATGCCAGGCTCTGGTTCCACCGTGGATTTCCCCGTCAATTCCCGCGCGTGCGCGTGCGCCAGGTAGACGGCCGTCCCCTCCAACGCGGCCTGATTGCGCAGGTACGACTTGAGCCAGGCCGCAAGATCGTCCGCCGTCTCGATCCGCCGCTCCTGAAAGGCGGTCTCCAGCCCGAAGGAGTGGGCGAAAGCCCCTGTGGGAAACGCCGAGTCCATCAGTTGAACGAGCTGGATGATCGAGGGCATTACCCATTCCTCCTCCACGCCGGTCCGCCGTAACACGCCTGCCGGAATGGGGTTTACCCCATGTCCCCGAGCCTATGTTTTCGGGTGCGTGAGGGAGCATTCCTGGCGATGACGCGGCAATGCACCACGGAGTTCTGACCACTTTTTGAACAACCTCTAAAATAAAAAGTAGCGCCGCGCCATGGGCACCGCATCCGCCGGCTCACAGACCGCCGGTTGCCCGTCCACCGCGACCTCGTAGGTCTCGGGATTGACCTCGATGGACGGCGTGGCGTCATTGTGGATCATGTCCTTCTTCCCGACGGTCCGGCAGCCGCGCACAGGCAGCACGGTCTTTTGCAGTCCCAGGCGCTGCGCGACGCCCGCGGCAAAAGCCGCCTGCGACACGAAGGTGAACGCGCTTGAGAAGGTGGCCCGCCCGAAACCGGCAAACATGGTCCGGCCGACCACCGGCTGCGGCGTGGGGATGGACGCGTTCGGATCCCCCATCTGCGCGTGGACGATCACGCCGCCTTTGATCACCAACTCCGGTTTCACGCCGAAAAACGCAGGCTTCCACAACACGATATCCGCCCATTTCCCCGCTTCGATCGATCCCACATAAGCGGCGATCCCGTGCGCAATCGCGGGATTGATCGTGTATTTTGCGATGTACCGCTTCACCCGCGCATTGTCGTGATCCCCTGTCTCCCCGTCAAGCCGGCCCCGTTGTCGCTTCATCTTGTCGGCCGTCTGCCACGTCCGCACGATCACCTCGCCGACACGTCCCATGGCCTGCGAATCGGAACTGATCATGCTGATAATGCCCAGATCGTGCAGCACGTCCTCGGCCGCAATCGTTTCAGGACGGATGCGCGAATCGGCAAACGCGACATCCTCCGCAATCCGGCTGTCCAGATGATGGCAGACCATCAGCATGTCGAGGTGCTCTTCGATCGTATTGACTGTAAATGGGCGCGTGGGGTTGGTGGACGACGGCAGCACATTCGCCTCTCCGGCCATCCGGATGATGTCAGGCGCGTGCCCGCCTCCGGCTCCTTCGGTGTGATAGGTGTGGATGGTCCGGCCTCCGATGGCGCGCACGGTCTCCTCCACGAACCCCGCCTCGTTGAGCGTGTCGGTGTGGATGGCCACCTGCACATCGTACTCATCGGCGACCTGCAGGCACGCGTCGATGGCGGCGGGCGTGCTCCCCCAGTCCTCGTGCAGCTTCAGGCCGATGGCGCCCGCCTCCACCTGTTCTCTCAGCGCCTGCGGCTCCGACGCATTGCCCTTGCCGAGAAACCCGAGATTGACAGGAAACGCTTCCGCCGCCTCCAGCATGCGGTGGATATTCCACTCTCCCGGCGTGCAAGTCGTCGCCTTCGTGCCGGTCGCGGGACCCGTGCCGCCCCCGATCATCGTCGTCACGCCCGACTCCAGCGCCGTTTCGATCTGCTGCGGGCAGATGAAGTGCACATGGGCGTCGATGCCGCCGGCCGTCGCGATCAG
>JAJZZT010000495.1:0-2568 GCA_021797415.1 Bacillota bacterium | reverse complement strand
TTCACCCGCTATCACTTCCGTGGCGGCGCCGATCACGAGATCTGTCCACACCCCGTCCATGGTGTCGGGATTGCCCGCCTTGCCGACTCCGACCACCCTGCCGTCGCGGATTCCGATATCCCCCTTGACGATCCCCCAGTGATCGACGATGAGCGCGTTGGTGATGACTACGTCCAGCACCTGTTCCGGGTCCGAACCGCCGTTTCCGGAGAGGCGGGCCACCCGCCCTTCGCCCGGCGCGCCGGCGCGGACGGCCCTGGAGGATTGCCCCATGCCGTCGCGCACCACCTTGCCGCCGCCGAACTTGCACTCATCGCCGTACACGGCAAAGTCGGCCTCCACCTCTATGATGAGTTCGGTGTCCGCCAGTCTGACCCGGTCGCCCACCGTTGGCCCGAACATGGCCGCATACTGCCGGCGAGCGATCGTGACGGCCTGTGGTGGTGCAGCGTCCGTCCGGCGGGAATCCGGCGATTGCCCGACGGGACCGCCGTGCGCCGCCCCGCCATGCGCCGCCCCGCCACCCCTCAGGCCCCCTGCCGCAGCCATGCCGACGGGACCGCCCGCCAAACCGCGATGTCCGTACACCTCCTCGCGTCCGCCGTAGGCGACCAACAAGACGGGCTTTTCCTCACCGGGCTCAAACCGCACCGCCGTGCCGGCCGGGATGTCGAGCCTCATCCCGAACGCCATTTCCCGGGAAAAATCCAGCGCGGCATTGACTTCATAAAAGTGGAAGTGCGACCCGACCTGGATCGGCCGGTCGCCCCGGTTGGCCACCGTAAGGCGCGCGGTCCGGCGGCCCGCATTCAGGAGAATTTCATCGCCGGAAAGCATGTACTCGCCGGGCTTCATCTCACCTTCTCCCCCCTTGAGGAGCGTGTTCAGGCGCCGGCGGACTCGGACAGATCGGCTGATGGACGGTGACCAGCTTCGTCCCGTCCGAGAACGTGCACTCCACCTGGATCTCCTCGATCATCGCGCCGATCCCCTCCATAACGTCTTTTTCGGACAGCACAGTCCGCCCCATATCCATCAATTCCGACACAGAGCGTCCGTCGCGCGCGCCCTCCATGATCTCATAGGTGAGAATCGCCACGGCCTCCGGATAATTCAGCTTCAGACCGCGCTTTTGCCGGCGCCGGGCCAAATCGGCCGCCACCACGATCATGAGCTTCTCCCGCTCTCTTGCGGTCAACCGCATGCATCGCACACCTCCCGGATCTTCCGGCTAAACGCCCATGCCCCTGCGGGGCATAAGATTATCATAAAAAAGCCTGATAAACCTCTCCCCGCCAGGCGCTTCGCGCCTAGGCAGGGGTTTCCACCATCGCTAGCGGAGTTTCCTGGCTCATCGACCTGTGCGCAACACAGGGAGCACCTGCATCGCGTCTTATGTGGGTCTCCTCAGGCTTTTGTGCAGACTGCACAGGTTCGGACCGTTCCGGCCCTACCGTCTTTTCGCATACGAAGGGACTTCTTGGGTTTCGCAAGCGGTTCTCCCGACCGGACTTTCTTGACTCCTCGACGCGCGATGACGACGGCGGCATTGTGATCCGCATTGTCCGTATGTCCACAGCGGCGGCAGACAAATTCGGCCTGTGTCGGCCGATTGTCCGAATGAGTGTCGCCGCAAGCGGCGCACTCCTGTGAACTGTACGCAAACGGAACCTTGACCACCAGTTTCCCGGCGCGCAGCACTTTGTACTCGGTGTACTGCACGGCCTGTCCCCAGGCGGAAGACAGGATGACTCTGTTTAGCCCGGCTTTGGCTTTAGCTCCATTTGGGATCCATCTCCCTTTCTCGTCTTGCTTTGCCTTCGGGCGGCGGGTCATGTTTTGGATCTTGAGGTCTTCGAACCCATACAGCGAGTAACGCCCATCCACCACCAGAGCATGACTGGTCTGGTGCGCGTACTCCTTGCGCGCATTCGCCTCGTACTGCTGGCAGCGGGCCGCTTTTCGATGGGCCTTCCTCTGGTTCTTCGAGCCTTTCTTTCGCCGGGCCGCGCACCGCTGCCATTTCTTCTTTTGCTCGCGTTCCTTTTCGATCCGCTCCTTCTGAACAGTCTGCAAATCGTACACCTGGCCGTCCGAGGTCATAAGAGGTTTGGCCACGCCCCGGTCCGCCCCGCACGTGCGGTCGGCCAACCCGTCCGGAGACAGTTGGCGCAACGCTTGCGCGGCCGCTTCGATGAGAGCCGCCCTGTCTCTGTCGTTGTCGGGCGCCGTCGCTGTGTCGTCTTTTGCGCTAAAGGACAAAAACCACTTCCCGGCGCGAACCGAGAGATGGATGGAGGCTGGAATGTCGTGTGGCCGATGGCTGACATAATCCATCTCGCCGACGGGGAATTTCTGCGTCCCCACCTGCAAGGTATACCGCAGGATTTCGCCTGTTTCCATCTCCACTTGCGGTGCGAAGGAAAACAGCTCCGAGGTGATCCAAACGGATTGCTCCCCGCTTCTTTTCTGAAATTTCGGGCGTCCGCCAAGCCCCTGAAAATGGCGACTGTAGGCTTGTTGCCACAGTACCGCGCCGTTGCGTAAGATCTGTGAAGGAATCTCATT
>JAJZZT010000420.1 GCA_021797415.1 Bacillota bacterium | reverse complement strand
AGTTGAAGGGGATATCATACCGCAGCACCCGGCAATCCGTCAATCCACCGAGATAATCGAGCGTTTCGGGATCTGTGCTGCCGTTGTCGACAACGATGATTTCCGTATTCGTATAGCTGCTCTTGCGCAGGCTTTCAAGACAGACCCGCAGGATGCCGACTTTGTCGCGCATCGGGATGATGATGGACACCAACGGATGCCGGGACAGCTCTCTTCTCACGCGGTAGTGCCCCGCATACCCGACGTTCAGCACCTCGGCCCGTTCCCCCCTGCGCGCGAGGGCCGCCGCGACAGCCTTCCGGCCCGCCTCGTGCGCATAGGATTTGGCGCCAAATCCGGCCGCCGTGGAACCGGACACTTTCCGCCAATGATAGAGGATATCAGGGATGTGCACAACCGTGTGACTGATCTCCAAAGCGCGCAGCACGAGATCATAGTCCTGGGCGCCGTCGTAATCACTGCGCAGCAGTCCCGTCCGGTCGAGCACCGCCCGGCGGAACACCGTCAGATGGTTGAAATAATTGCAGGACAGGATATAATCCGGCGAGTAGTCCGGCTTGAAGAAGGCATCCTCAAAAACGCCGTCCTCACTCAGCTTATCCTCATCGGAATAGGCCACGTCGAACTTCTTCTCCCGGTAAGTCTTGGCCACCTCATAAAGGGACCACGGGGGCAAAAGGTCATCATGGTCCAAAAAGGTGAGCAGTTCTCCCCTGGCGCGTTCAATCCCGACGTTGGTATTCCCGCTGATCCCCCTGTTCTGGTCATTCATGAGCACAGTGATCCGCCCGTCCAGATTCTCGAGCGAGTCCAGCGCCCGCCGGGTGTCAGGATCCGGCGAGTGGTCGTCTGTCACGATCAACTCCCAATTGTCATACGGTTGAGCCAACAGGGAATCCACCGCTTCTTTCAGCCACTCCTCCCTGGAGTTGTAGGTGGGCATGACGATGGACACCAAGGGGCATTCACCCCAGGTGGCAATCTCAGCCCGCACCATGCCCTTGTTGGTGAGAAATTCAGCCTCCCTGCGGATCTGCCACTCGTGGTAGGATACTCCCCCGGTGAAGCCAGACGACCGCAGAAGCTTGTCCTTCACCCGTTGCAGTGTGGCCGACCAGCCAAGTTGCCGGACACTCGCCGACAGCTTGCGCCATACCAGGACCGGATCGCGCGCAAGTGACCGAAGAATGCGCAATGCATCAAGCATACGCCATCCGCGCGTCGATTTGACCAGCGCAAGCTCATCGCGCACGTGCGCGAATTGAGTTTTCATGGCGGAGAGCGCCTCTCTGGCCCGGACAGCTTCCTCCTTCATCTGGAAGATCTCCCTCTGCACGGCCTGTCGCTCCCATTCATGCCGCTTGAGCATCGAGTTCAGATCCACGATGGCGCTCTCTTTTGACTCCAGCGCCTCCGCCTGCTTTCTTGACTGTTCCCTGATCCCGTCGAGTTCCTCGATCAGCGATCTGAGGCGCGCTTGCGCAGCGCGGTCCAATGTCCGCATCTCTTCCATCGCCTGCGCGTGATCCGCGGCCATTGCGGTGATCTTCCCCTGATAATCGCGCAGGGCGATGGCTATACGCGCCTGTAATTCCGCCTCACCGAGCAACTCATAGGAAAACCGAACCCGGATCATGCTGCCGGCAGGCAGGACCATGTCCATTTTTATGAATTGCGGATCGTCTCCCAACACAAGAAACATTTCCTCAACAGGGATGATACCGGCCATATCCATCGCTTGCGGCGGATACTTCTTCCATGGCCCGCCAAGCGTTTGCGCCACCTCAATAACCGGACTGGTGATGACCGCCGGTACGTCCACGGGATCGATGCGAAGTCCGTGCCATTCTTCCCTGATCGCATGGATCGCCTCCATGGCGCCGGAGCCTTCTTGCGGCAAGGGGTAGGCGTATGAATCCTGTTCCGAGAAACTGCCATCCCTGCCGCCGTAGATACGACAGGAAGGAATTGCCGCACTTTGCTTCCATGTCCCAGGCGATGAGTCTGCGGCATCAACTCTCATCTGGCTCTCCTCCAGAATGAGTTCGCCGAGATAGGCAAAGAAGCTGCGAGCCTTCTTGGCCGCCTCACTGTCTATGAGAAGAGGTTTTAGCCCCGGAGGCACATCCTTGCCCACCGCGGCGACACCCAGTCCATTGGAGTGCGTGAAGGCAAGTGTCGGATACTGATTTTCTAGTTCGTCCCATAACCGCCAAACGCCGAAATCGTCCGTTCGAACCGCGATATCGTGCAGCAGAATGACCCCGGTGTCGCTCATCTTCACCAGCCAATTCCCAAAGTCATGCCAGACTGCCTCATAGGTGTGGCAGCCATCAATATGGAGGACATCAATGGATCCGTCGGCAAATTGCGGTTGTGCTTCATCGAACGTGCAGCGCAACAGCGTGGAGAAATGCCCATATAAGGGATCGTGGTATGTACGGAGATCGCGATACACCCGGTCATCGTAATATCCAGCCTGCGGATCGCCGAGCCACGTGTCCACGGCGAAACAGCGAGTGTCGGTTCCGGCAGCCGTGACCGCCTGGCAGAATGCACTGTATGAGTCGCCCTTGTGCGTGCCGAGTTCCACAAACACCTGCGGCCGGCAAACGGCCATGAGAAAAAAGGCGAATGGGATATGCCCGTGCCAGTTTGTCACATCACTCTTGTACAAGGGCACCTGATAGATATCACCGCAGAACAGGATGTCCATAGGGTCCATTGAGTTCACGTCACACCACCTTACAGAGACTCGATCGTCCAGTCATGGTCCAGATGCAACAGACCGGCACCCCGCGCGTCGGCAACCACGGTGAACTCGCAGCATCGGTTCCAAAAGCCAAGCGGTTCTCCAAATTCCGTGATCACTTTCAAATCCACATAATACCCACCGGAGGGAAAGGGCATCTGTTCAAAGCGGATGGTGACGCCCAGCCGCTCCCCGTTTCGAACGGCCAGCTTCCCCGTCAGGTCAATGTTTGTATCCGTTCCGTACAGAAAGGTCCCGTCATTCCGGAAAAGGCTGACGCCAAACACAACATCGTCTCTCGTGATGGACGATACAAATTCCATAACGATGGACACCGCATCGCCGGGGTGCACCAAATCATCGTCGGTCGGAGAGCGCAAAGTAACACTGACCAGTCGAATGCCGCCTTGCTCCTGTCCGTTCCCGGCAGCAACGGCGGAGTCGGGCTGTGTGCCCCCATCTTCTTCGGCGGAAATCTGATCAACCCTGTCAAAACTCATACTGCCATTCGCGCGCGAATGCGAGAAAGCACTCTGCAGATACGCCTGGACACACGGAATCGGCGCGCCGTCCATGCGGATTCTCGAATTATTCAACCAGACCGCCCTGTCGCACAATCGCTCGACGGCTCCTGTATCATGCGTGACAATCACAATCGTTCTGTCGCTTGCCTGAAGCAGCTTCAGGCGGTCAAAACACCTGGCCTGAAACGCCGCGTCGCCGACCGCCAGAATCTCGTCGATCAGGAGGATTTCCGGGTCCACCGCGACGGCGATCGAAAACGCCAATCGCATGTACATGCCCGATGAATAGCTGCGGATCGGCTCATGAATGAAATCCCCGAGTTCGGAGAATTCGATGATCTCCGCCTCTTTGCGGCTGATCTCACGCTTGCTCAGGCCTATCAGGGAGGCGTTCAAATAAATATTTTCCGCTCCTGTAAAATCCGGATGAAACCCAGCTCCCAGTTCAAGCAGGCTGGATACTTTGCCGCGCACCTCAACCGTTCCTTTGTCGGGATACAGGATGCGCGAAATCAATTTCAAGAGCGTGCTCTTGCCGGATCCGTTCACACCGATGAGGCCCACCGTGCTTCCTCGCTCAATCTCCAGCGATACATCTTCCAAGGCTGTGAACTCGCGGTAACGATGGCGGCCAGCATAGAGAACCCGGTCTTTGAGACTGTTGCGGCGTTCGGTATGTACACGGAATGATTTCGAGACACCTTGCACACTGATGACACTGGACGCCTTCATGCTACACCTCCTCTGCGAAGCGCCTGCTGAGCCTGTTGAAGACCTGCCAACCCACAGCAAACACCAGTACAGAAAGGACCCATCCGTAAACAAAGAGCTTCCATCGCACAGGCTGTCCATAGTAAAAGATATCCTGGTACGATATGACGGCGTCTGCTATGGGATTCAGCTTGAAGAACTGCTGAAAGGCGGGGGGCAGCATGGACAGCGTATAGACCACGGGAGTCAGGTACATCCATAGCATCATGAAGATGCCCAACATGTGTTCGAGGTCGCGAAAATACACGTTCAACGCCGCAAACAGAAGAGAAAATCCGGCTGTGACGACCGCCTCAAGAAGAATGATCAGAGGAAGGTACAACCAGTAAATGTTGGGCGTGTACCCGGAGAAAATGAGAAACGGGATGAGAATGACGAGCGAGAACAAGTAATTGATCACACTGCCCCCCACAACGGACAGCGGCAATATCTCCCGCGGAAAATAGATCTTCTTGACCAGCGACGCCTGCCGGACAATCACACTGGTTGACGACAAAGCCGCAGTGGAAAACATATTCCATGCAAGCAGCCCCACAAACAGGAACACGGCATAGTGCGCCAGCTTGATGCGCATGATTACGGAGAAAACCAGCGTGTAAACCAGCAACGAAAGCAAAGGATTAACGAACGTCCACAAAAAACCAAGCGTCGATCCTCGATATCTAGTTCGCAATTCTGATAAAATCAACCCCCAAAGCATAGAACGATAAGAGAAAATCTCCCGCAGGCGGAACAACAAACTGAACCACTCCTTCAAAGACGGAGACGAAATACCGATCGACAGCAGTGTACCACAATTCGACAAAGGGGTGCAGCGCCTGTCGAAACGGACGCCTGTCGAAAAGGATCATACACTCCTCCGTCACCGTCCCCTCCCCCGCAACCGCCACAGCGCGACATGCACGGTGCGCATCACATGAAGCGCGGCGGCCACGCTGACGTTCGCCACTCGCGAATGGCGCTTTGCGTGGTGTTTGCGAAAGTATAGCAGCATCGTATCATAAAAATGTTGGAGCGACTCCGGCGAGCGTTTGCCTCCGTTGCCGCCCTTGACGTGAAGCGTGCTCACCGCGCCCTCATACCACACGGCATACCCCGCCGCCTTGATGCGGTAACACCAGTCGATGTCCTCACCGTACAGAAAGTAGTCTTCATCGAACCCGCGTGTCCGCGTATATGCGTCGCGCGCGACCATCATGAAAGCGCCGCTGACACAATCGACTTCATAGCCTGCGTGTTCGTCCAGGTAGGTGAGATTGTACCCGGCAAACCACTTTGCGCGTGGAAAGAGCAGCGAAAGGCCGCTGAAACGGCAAAAGCTGTTCCAAAGCGTCGGGAAAGACCGGCGGCAGGCCCTGTCCAGACGGCCGTCCTGCAGGACGAGCCTGCATCCGGCCACACCCACGACCCGTTTGTCGGCCACTGCCTCCGAACGGGCGCCAAGCAAGGCCGGGCGGCTTTTGGCCACATTCCGGTCGGCTTCCATCTCTACAGTCGCGCCAAGCAATGCCGAACAACGCTCGATCGCGCCCTGGCCGACCTCCGTGTCCGGATTGAGCAAAAGGAGGTGATCGCCTGTCGCCCGTTCAAGTCCACGATTGTTTGCGTAGGCATAACCACGGTTCTCCTCCAGCCGCACAGGCCGCACCGCCCGAAACGGCAGATCCGTCCGCTCGCCGTAAGACCGCACCCGTAGCCAGGTGTTGTCGGTCGAAGCGTTGTCCACAATAATGAGTTCAAGCCGCGCCGCCGCTTTCGAGCGCTCCAGGGCGGCCAGACACGGACCGAGGACATCGCTGGAATGGAACGTGACAAGGATGACGGAGATGATGACAGGGATCGCCTGATCAGCCACCCCTCCGGCGTTTGCCATAGTCATGTCCGGGACCCTCGTCCAGGTGTCCGAACCGGCTCCCAAACCGGCATCCAAACCAGCGTCCGGTCGGGTTCCCGTCCGGGTACACCCCCTCTCGGCGCCCTTCATCGTCTCACCCGCCATTCCCAGCGCTTCGCGCGCATGGACTCCCAGCGTTCCGCCAGCAGAGCCAATACCTTTCGCGCCGCGTCAGGATGCAGCGCGGCAAGTGAGAGAAAACGCGCGGACTCCGCCAAAAGCGACAGCCAGAGCGCCGGGTGGCTCCGGGGGACATAGGTATAAAGCATGGTCAACTGATTGGAAAATGAATGCGCGAGCAGGTCATCGGAGATATCCCGGCTCCTGGCATCCCGGCCCTCTCCAGTCTTCCCCCTGCCATCTTTCCCCCCGCGCCCCTTGCGCCAGCCGCGCGCGTGAAGCGCCGTGGCGTCCGGCTCGTAGACAAACGCCCACGCGGCCAGTCCGGCGCGCCAGCAGAGGTCCACATCCTCCTTGTAGGCGAAGAATGTCTCGTCAAATACGCCCCCGCGCGCGGACATTTCATCGAGGAACGCTCCTGCGAACAACGCCGCGGCGCCGCACACGCCCCAAACGAGTTCGCGTTTCTCATACTGGCCTTCGTCTCGCTTGCCCGATCCACGGTCCCGCGCGTGAAACAACGCGCCCATGGCGAGCCCGGCGCTGTCCAGCACGCCCGGCGCAGCGGCGGCCATGCCGTCATCGGGCGTGTCGCCGGACGCGATCCGGACTGGCCCGGATGCCGGACGCGGCATCCTTCCATTCTCCAGCCTTGCACCGGCTTTTGCCGCCCCGCCGCCCGCCCGCGCGGGCGGGCGCAGCAATTTCCCCGTCGCACCCGCCACGAGCAATCCCGTCTGCATCCGGATGCCCTCAATCGCCCCAATGCAACGCTCCACATAATGCGGGTCCAACTGCACATCCGGATTGAGCGTCAGCACAAACGGCAGTCCATCGCGCAACGCCAGCGCAAAGCCCTGATTGTGCGCGGCGGCATAGCCCGCATTCTCCGCGTTCTCGATAACGGTCAGCGGCATGTCCCGGTTCGTCCTGTCCCATGCGGCACGGGCGGCGTCCGCCGAGCCGTCGGCTGAAGCATTGTCGATCAAAACGACGCGCAACGCCACATTTGCCTGATGCGCGACGGACATCAGGCATGGCTCGATGACATCATGACTGTCGAAGGTGACGATCTGAACCTGACACAGTGCTTCTTCGGCCATCTCTTCGGCTTCGGAGCCTATTCCCGTGTCAATACGCATTCTTGTTCCGGAACCCCTTTGCGATCGTCAGCAGGACAATGCGCAAGTCCCACACGAACGACCATTCCTCAATGTATCGGAGATCGTACTGGATGCGTTCTTCAATGCTCGTGTCACCGCGCAGGCCATTGACCTGCGCC
>JAJZZT010000027.1 GCA_021797415.1 Bacillota bacterium | reverse complement strand
GGGCGTCGCGGAGCGGATGACGCATATTTCAACGGGCGGCGGCGCGTCGCTCGAATTCCTCGAAGGAAGGACGCTGCCCGGCATCGCGGCGCTGCGTCCAAAGACGGGGGTGTGACCGTGAAAGCAAAGCGGCGCAGGCTGATCGCGGGAAATTGGAAGATGTACAAGACAAGAGCGGAAGCGGAGCAGTTCGCCAGGGAGCTGTGCGATTTGCTCGGCGGTGTTCCGACGCGGGCGGAGACGGCGTGCGGCGCGGGGGGGACGGCCACTTCGGTGGACGCGGCCATCTGCGTCCCTTTCACCGCGCTGCCGGGGCTTGCGCAGGCTTTTGCGCCGTGCGGCGTGGCGATCGGCGCGCAAAATGTGCATCAGAACGCCGAAGGGGCGTTCACCGGTGAAATCTCCGCCGGCATGTTGCAAGAGCTCGGCTGTTCGTATGCGATCGTGGGCCATTCGGAGCGGCGGCAGCACTTTGCCGAAACGGACGCAAGCGTCGCGCAAAAGACGGTCGCGTTGCTAAACGCGGGGATTATTCCGGTCGTCTGTGTCGGCGAGACGCTGGAGGAACGGGATGCCGGGCGCACCGAGAGTGTGGTGCGCGTGCAGATGGAGGCGGTCCTGGCGGCGGTGCGCGAGTTGGGTGCGGACCGTTCCCACGCGCCGGCGCCTAAAGGCGGTGCCGGGGGCGAGCCTGCCGCAAATGCTGCAAAAGGGAAGAGACAGGGGGCGGTGCAGCCTGTCGGGCCGCTTCCCGCCGCCGCTATCGTGGTGGCGTACGAGCCGGTCTGGGCGATCGGGACCGGGCGCTCGTCGTCCGCCCAGGATGCCCAGCAGGTCGCGGGATGGATCCGCGCCTGGCTGGCCTCCGGGATTGGCGCAGATGCAACCGACGCCGTCCGCATCCTCTATGGTGGCAGTGTCAAACCGGACAATATCGCGTCTTTCGTCGCATTGCCCGATATTGATGGCGCGCTGGTCGGCGGCGCGAGCCTGCAGGCCGCGTCCTTTGCGCAACTCCTGCACAACAGCCGGGAGGACATGTGATCAGCCCGCCGTACTCTCAAGTTGGAGGTGAGCGCTGCGTGCAACCGGTCAAACCCGTCGCCCTCATCATTCTGGACGGCTTCGGCCTGCGCGAAGAGCGCGCGGGCAACGCCGTGGCGACGGCACACAAACCGAACTTCGACCAGTGCCGTACGAACTATCCGTTTACGACACTGGGCGCGAGCGGCGAATCGGTGGGGCTGCCGGAAGGACAGATGGGCAACTCGGAAGTGGGTCATCTGAATCTTGGGGCGGGCCGCGTGGTGTACCAGGAGTTGACCCGCATCGGCAAATCGATTCGTGAAGGCGATTTTTTCACGAATGACGCGCTGCAAGGCGCGATGGAACACGCAAAGCGGCACGGCGCGAAACTGCACCTGTGCGGCCTGCTGTCGGATGGCGGCGTACATAGCCATATTGAGCACCTGTTGGCGTTGCTTGAACTGGCGGGGCGCAACGGACTGGACCATGTTTTTGTGCACGCCTTCACCGACGGGCGCGACGTGCTGCCGACGACGGGCCGTTCGTTTGTGCAACGTCTGCAAGGGCGGATGAACGAGCTTGGCGTCGGCCGGATCGCAACGGTGCAGGGGCGCTACTACGCGATGGACCGGGACAAGCGATGGGAACGCACGGAAAAAGCGTACCGGGCGATGGTGTACGGCGAGGGCGAGCACGCGCGCGACCCTGATCGAGCGCTGGAGGAGAGCTATGCGCGCGGTGTGACGGATGAGTTTCTCGCGCCGGTTGTCATCGTGGACGACCAGGGGCGACCCGCCGGCCTGATCGAGAATGGCGACGCGGTGGTGGTGTTCAACTTCCGACCGGATCGCGCAGTCCAAATTTCCCGCGTCTTCACCGATCCCGGCTTTGACGGATTTGACCGGGGACCGAAGTGGCCGAAGGTGCATTACGTCACCATGACGCGCTTCACCGAAGCGGTGGATTCGCATGTGGCGTATAAGCCGGCGAATCTCGGCCGCACATTCGGCGAGGTCGTGGCGGGCGCTGGATTACGCCAACTGAGGATTGCCGAGACGGAGAAATTTCCGCATGTCACGTACTTTTTCAGCGGCGGGCGGGAAGAGGAATTTTCCGGGGAAGAACGTATCCTGATCCCATCGCCCAAGGTCGCCACGTATGACCTGAAGCCGGAGATGAGCGCCCGCGAGGTCGCTGCCAATGCCGCGGCGCGCCTGATAAGCGGCGAGATTGAAGCGATGGTGCTCAATTTTGCCAATCCGGACATGGTCGGCCACACCGGCGTGATGGAGGCGGCGGTAAAGGCGGTCGAAACGGTCGACGAGTGCCTGGGACAGGTGGTGGACGCCGTGGTCGCACAAGGCGGAGCGGCGGTCATTATCGCGGATCACGGCAATGCGGAAACGATGGTTGACCCGGAGACGGGCGGTCCCTGTACGACGCACACGACGAACCCGGTGCCTTGTATTGTGACCACGCCCGGACTCGTGTTGCGCGACGGCGGGGTTCTGGCCGATGTCGCGCCGACGCTGCTCGATTTGCTCGGACTCGCGCAACCGGAGGAGATGACGGGCCGCTCGTTGATTGAAAAGGGGGAACGGGAGTGATGGGAAGAATGACGACAATCTATGATATTCATGCGCGCGAGGTGCTGGATTCGCGCGGCAATCCGACGGTGGAGGCGGAGGTCCACCTGGAGAGCGGCGAGTTTGGCCGCGCCATCGTGCCGTCCGGCGCGTCAACCGGCGCGCATGAGGCGGTCGAACTGCGCGACGGCGACAAGTCGCGCTTTCTCGGCAAGGGTGTAACGCAGGCGGTGCGCAATGTGGAGGACGTCATCGCGCCGGAATTGATCGGCATGGACGCGACGGAACAGGCGGAGATCGACCGGCTGATGATCGCGCTCGACGGTACGGAGAATAAGAGCAAACTGGGGGCAAACGCGATTCTCGCCGTCTCGATCGCGGTCGCGCGCGCGGCCGCAGCCGGGCTGGAACTGCCCATCTACTCGTACCTCGGCGGATTCAACGCGCGGACGCTGCCCGTGCCGATGATGAACATCCTGAACGGCGGCAAGCATGCGGACAATAACGTCGATATCCAGGAGTTCCTGGTGATGCCTGTCGGCGCTTCTTCGTTTCGCGAAGGGCTGCGCATGGGCGCGGAGATTTTTCATCGCTTGAAGAGCGTGCTGCACGATAAAGAGCTTAGCACCAGCGTCGGCGATGAGGGCGGCTTCGCCCCCAATCTGAGATCGAACGAAGAGGCGCTCGAAGTGATCCTGGAAGCTGTCGTGAAGGCGGGTTACAATCCTGGCGCCGATGTCCGGCTGGCGGTGGATGTGGCCGCGAATGAATTGTACAGGGATGGCCGTTACCATTTTGACGGCGAGGGCGTCGTGCGCTCGGCCGATGAATTGATCGTGTATTATGAGGGGTTGATCGACAAGTACCCGATCCTCTCGCTTGAAGATGGACTGGCCGAGGACGACTGGGAGAACTGGGCGTCGTTGACGCGGGCGTTGGGCGGCAAAGTGCAACTGGTCGGGGACGACCTGTTTGTGACGAACACGGCGCGGCTTGCGCGGGGAATCAGAGAAGGGATGGGCAATTCGATCCTCGTGAAGGTCAACCAGATCGGCACGCTGACAGAGACGTTCGACGCGATCGAGATGGCGAAGCGGGCCGGCTACACGGCCATTGTGTCGCACCGCTCGGGCGAGACGGAGGATTCGACGATCGCCGACATCGCGGTCGCGGCCAACGCGGGGCAGATCAAGACGGGCGCGCCGTCGCGCACGGACCGGGTGGCGAAGTACAACCAGTTGTTGCGGATTGAGGATGCACTCGGCGCCAATGCGCGCTATGGGGGCATCGACGCCATTTACTGTCTGCGCGGGTGACGATAGGCGGGCGGGTGACGATAGGCGGGTGGCAGGTGTCCGCCCTCCGGTCTGCCGCCGGCTGGCCGCGGGACGGACGCCTGCCGATGGCCGCGGGACGGACGCCTGCCGATGGCCGCGGGACGGACGCCTGCCGATTTTGTTGGACAAACTTGTCCGAATGGGCGACGGATGTGTTATAATAACTCTTACTATAGATTGGCACGTTAGGGTGGTCTGATTGTTGACAGCAGCCAAAATCGCGCTGGTCGTCATTTCGGCGCTCCTGATGACGGTGATTCTCTTGCAGTCTGGCCGCAGTGCGGGTCTTGGCGCTATTACGGGCGGCGGGAATGAGGGAGGGTCTTTCCGGCGGGGGAAGGGGACGGATCCGCTGCTGGCCAAAGTGACAACCGTCATGGCGGCGTTGTTCTTTCTTGTATCCGTCTGGATCGCTTGGTTGATCACGCATCCCTGAAGAACCGGACCGCGCGTCTTCCATGGAACCTTCTTTTGCATCTGCGCGACAAAGTCGCGGACCTTAAAGAACGGTCCGAAAAGCGCAAACTGAAGCCCTGCGCCATAGGGTTCTCGACCCGATTCGGACAACCTCAAAGAGCGTACCCGTCCGAAGGAATACACGCCTGTCTGTGGATTGTCTTTTGGCAAGTGTCGCAGCAGTGCGACGCTTTTTGCATTTAGAGGGATTTCTGTGTACCATTAGAAAAGATGCTCTCAGGATGGACGGCCTTAGGGACATGCGATCAACCCAGTTTCGACTCCCCTTTGGCGGCGCGCGAACGTGGACCGGGGGTGCTGGCGTTTGCCGATATTGGAGGAGAATCGGGCGCCTTTCTCACATCGCGACGGAAAGAACGGCGTGCTGCTCATCCATGGCTTCACAGGTTCACCGGGAGAATTGCGCCCGCTGGCGCGGGAGTTCGCGCGGACGGGGTTTGCCGTGGAAGTGCCTGTGCTGGCCGGACATTGCCGCACGATTGAAGAGATGAACCGAACCCGTTATCGGGACTGGATGGCAAGCGGATTCGACGCCTACCGTGAATTGCGGAAACGGACGGGGAACGTGACGGTCTACGGCCACTCGATGGGAGCGCTCATCGCATTGCAACTGGCGGCGGCGCATGATGTGAGGGCCGTGATCTCTGCCGGCGCTCCGGTTTACCTGCAGAACCGCTATGCGCGCTTCGCGGGCGCGGCCGGCCTGTTTCTGCCGTTTATGCGGGAGACTGTCCCGGCCAATCCTCTGATCGATCCTTATCTCGGCGGTTACCGGGGAGTGATCCCGGTGCGCGCGGTGGGCAGCCTGTTTCGTTTCATGCGGCATACGCGGCGGCAATTGCCGCGCGTCACGGCGCCCGTGTTGGTGCAGCAGGGGCGATTGGATCTTACGGTTCGGCCGGAGAGTGCACACTATATCTACAACCGGATTGCGAGTCGGCACAAATCGTTGCTTTGGTATGAGCGATCGGGACACATGCTGACGGTGGATGCGGAGCGCGACATGGTATGGCGGGACGCGGTCGCATTCGTGAGGAGTTTGGAGGGAGAAAGAAGAGAGTGATAGACAGCCAGAGTGTGCGGGAGTACATGCTGGAGCGATCGTACAAGCCGATGACACTGGAGGAGTTGCAGGATGTGTTCGGTTTGCGCGAAGAGGACGAGCGGTCTGCGCTTGACGATCTGTTTGCCAGGATGCAAAGAGAGGGTCTGATCGTCAAGACGCGCACCCGGCGATTCGGCGCTCCGGAGCGGATGGATCTCATGGCGGGCAGGATGCAGGTGAAGGAGCGTGGATTTGGTTTTGTCGTGCCGCTGCACCAGGATGGGCCGGATATCTTCGTGAATGCGGCCGATCTGGGCGGCGCCATGGACGGCGATACCGTTCTTGTGCGGCGGCGTTCGGCCGATGGGAACGGCCGCGTGGAGGGCGAGGTGGCGCGTGTCGTGCAGCGCACCCACCAAACGGTGGTCGGCGTGATCCACACGCATGGCGGGTACGGCATGCTGCGCCCGGACGACAGGCACATTCCCCTGGACGTATTCATTCCCCAGGAGGAATTGAACGGTGCGGTGGACGGCCACAAGGTCGTCGCAAAACTGCTGGAGTATCCGGATCGGGGCATGCAAAATGCCGCCGGTCGCGTCGTCGAGGTGCTTGGTTTTCCTCATGAACCCGGTGTCGATATCCTGTCCATCGTCCGCAAATACGGATTGGCGGAGCGGTTCCGACCCGAGGTGTTGCAGGCGGCGGAGGCCATTTCGCACGAGGTCGATCCGGGGGAACTGGCGCAGCGGCGCGATCTGCGGGATGAGCGGATCGTCACCATCGACGGCGCGGATGCGAAGGACCTGGACGACGCGGTGCACGTCAGGCGGCTGGACAATGGCCATTTTCTGCTCGGGGTGCACATCGCGGATGTATCCCATTATGTGCGCGAGGGATCCGCGTTGGATGAGGAGGCGTACGCGCGCGGCACGAGCGTCTACCTGGTGGACCGGGTGATTCCGATGCTGCCGCCGCGCCTGTCCAACGGCATCTGTTCGCTCAATCCGCGCGTCGACCGGTTGACGCTCACCTGTGAGATGGAGTGGTCGGAAACGGGCCGGGAACTGGTGCGGCACGATATTTACGCGTCGGTCATCCGCACGGTGGAACGTATGACGTACGACGCGGTGCAGCGCGTACTGGACGGGGAACCGGAAGCGGTCGCCGCGTACGCGCCGCTTGTGGCGAATTTCCGGCTGATGGAGGAGTTGGCCGCCCTGCTGCGGGAGCGCAGGATGGCGCGCGGCGCGGTGGATTTTGACTTTGCGGAAACGAAGATCCGCGTCGACGAGGAAGGCAGGCCGACCGAGATCGTGCGGCGCGAGCGCAGCGTGAGCGAGCGGATCATCGAGGAGTTCATGCTGGCGGCAAACGAGACGGTGGCGGAACACTTTTCCTGGCTCGATGTGCCGTTTTTATACCGCGTTCATGAAAAACCGGCACAGGAGAAGATGGCTGTACTCAATGAATTCGTGCACAATTTCGGTTATCATCTGAAAGCGGCGGGAGATATCCACCCGCGCGCCCTGCAGGAATTGCTGGACGCGGTGCGCGGGCGCGGCGAGGAATTCATCATCAGTCACGTCGTGTTGCGCTCCATGAAGCAGGCGCGCTACCTGGAGGAGAATCTCGGACATTTCGGCCTTGCGGCAACGCATTACACGCATTTTACGTCGCCGATCCGGCGCTATCCGGATCTGGTCGTGCACCGGATCGTGAGGGACTGGCTTTCCGGGACGCTTGACGAAAGGCGCATCAAGCGGTTGCAAGCAACGTTGCCGGACGTTGCGGCGCACAGTTCCGACCGGGAGCGCATCGCGGTGGACGCCGAGCGGGAAACGGATCTCGTCAAGAAGATCGAGTACATGTCCGACAAGATCGGAGAGGAGTTTCTCGCGACCAT
>JAJZZT010000383.1 GCA_021797415.1 Bacillota bacterium | reverse complement strand
GTTCTATACGGATTTAGTTTTCAAGGATCGGATCTGCCGTCCGCGCCGGGCTGTTCCCCTGGCGAGCGGCAAAACGTAATATAGCACAGCCCGCTCCCCCCTGTCAACGCCCGGATCCGGGGGTTCTGTTCGTCAGTGATATTGTCACCCTGTAAGTTATCCGTGAAAATGTCACTATGGACAAGGGGATTGCCTTACATTGGGATTCTTCGGCTCAGCCTGAATGCCGAGGTTTTACGGTGCTGATTGATAACAATGACGAGTTCCAGCAGCAAAAGCCGTCGCAACGCGAAAATACAAGCAGACCGCGGCGTTCTTGCGCACGATGCCGCGCGCAAGAACGCAAGCACGGGCGCGGCGCGACCGTCTGCCTCAGCGAAATTGCACGAGCAGTCGCTCGAAATCATCAGACGTCAGTTGATGCCGCTGTCGGGCAAGCCCTCTGGAATTGAATTTGGGAGCGCTTTCTTCGAATGGAACGCCCTGCCCCTCATAAAAGATCCCCGTGTAGATCTGCGCCGGGTCGGCCGCACGCGCAATCGCGGCCGCACGATCCGCAGGATTGTATCCGGGGAGATCCGTAAGTTTTTGCACATGCGTTTTGTAGTACTCGTACGTGTTCTGCTTGTTGTACGTCACGCACGGGCTGAAGATGTTCACAAACGAGAACCCTTTGTGCGCGATGGCGCGCTGAATCATGTCGCCAAGTTGCGCAATATCGCCTGAAAACCCCTGCGCCACAAACCCGCAACCACTGATAAGAGCGAGCGATACCGGATGGACGGGTTCCTCGATGGCGCCCCGGGGAGCCGTCTTGGTTACCATGCCCGCGTCGCTCGTCGGCGATGTCTGTCCTGTTGTCAGACCGTAAATGTGGTTGTCCATGACGAGGTAGGTGATGTCCACATTGCGGCGCACCGCGTGAATGAAATGCCCCATGCCGATGCCGAATCCGTCCCCGTCGCCGCCTGCCGCCAGCACGGTGAGCTCGCGGTTGGCCAGTTTCACGCCCTGTGCCGTGGGCAGACTGCGGCCGTGAATCGTGTGCAGGCCATACGACCCGAAGTAAGCCGACAATTTCCCCGAGCACCCGATGCCGGATACGACCACCATGTCCTCGGGATCAAGCCCGAGTCCCACCGCCGCTCTCTGCAGCGCATTCAGAACGCCAAAATCACCGCAGCCCGGACACCATGTGGGTTTTTCCGCCTTAAAATCGGCCAGCACTGCCAACGCTCATCACCTCATTCACCCGTTCGAGAATTTCCGCCACCAACAATGGATCTCCATCGTACTTCAGACAGGACTGGATCTTGGCGTGATGCCCCAGATGCAGCCGAATCTGATCGGCCAACTGTCCTTTTGAATTCACCTCGACGACCAGAACCGTTTCCGCCCGCTCAACATACTCCCGAAGCGCCTCCGCAGGAAAGGGCGCGAGCATGCCCAGGTGCACGTGGCTAACGTGAACGCCCAGTTGCGTCAAAACCTGCCTCGCCTCGTCGATCACCCCTTTCGTGGAACCGAAGCCGACCAGCACGAGCCGCGCATCGGATGGCCCTGTTGCGGATAACGCGTCATGCCCCTTGAAAGCCCGCAGTTTTCTCGCCCTTTTGTCCATCTGTGACCGTCTCATGGCCTGGTCTTCCATTTCAAAGCCGAATTCGTCGTGTTCATTGCCGAGCGCGATAAAGCGCCCGCCTCGCTGGCCCGGAATCGCCCGCGGCGAAATCCCGTCTTCCGTGAGTTCATAGCGCTTGAACGACCCGCGCGATACGCCGGAAAGTTCTTCATCCGGCAGCAGCTTCCCGCGCTCAATTTCCACCGCGTTCACATTGAGACGGTCCGTCGAGCTCTTGCTCATCCCCATGTAGAGATCCGTCGCCACGATGACAGGACACTGGTACGTCTCGGCGAGATTGAACGCACGCACGGCATAGTCAAAGCACTGTTCCACGCTCGTCGGCGCGAGAACGATGCGGGGAAACTCGCCGTGGCTTCCGTAAAGCGCTTCCAACAAGTCGCTCTGTTCTGTCTTGGTCGGCAACCCGGTGCTTGGTCCGCTGCGTTGCACATCCACGATCACCAGCGGCGTTTCCGACATCCCCGCAAGACCGAGCGCCTCCATCATCAACGAAAAACCGGGTCCCGACGTGCATGTCATCGCTCTCGTCCCGCCGTAGTTCGCTCCTATCGCCATGTTCACCGCGGCAATCTCGTCTTCTGCCTGCACAACGACACCGCCGTATTCCGGAAGATGCTTGACGAGCCAATACATCACCTCTGTCGCCGGCGTGATCGGGTACTGCGCCAGCACCCTGCACCCGGCGGCCAGCGCCCCCATTGCGACCGCCTCGTTCCCCGAAATGTACAGATGGTCTTGGGCCACTGCAACAGGTCGTGGAGGAAGCGCGATGTGTGAGGAAAAGTTGGCGTTGTAATACTCGTATCCTTTGCGAACGGCATTCAGGTTGCTCTGAACGACTTCCCTTCCCTTTTTACCGAAGCGCTCATCAATCACGGACAGAAAATCTTCCGGGACCAAACCGACAATGGCCGCCGTGACACCCACGGCCACCATGTTCTTCATGATCGCGCCGCCGGCTTCTTTTGCGAGCTCCGTGAGCGGCACGCGCAACAAACTCACTTCGCGCCGGTCGACCGGAGAGCACTCCCCTGCCGCCTCGTCGACGATCACGATCCCTCCCTCGACCACCTCGCGCCAGTTAACGCGGACGGTCTCGTCGTCAAACGCCACAAGAAGATGGACCGCATCCCCATGATGACTCACAGCGTGGTCCGCAACGCGGATCTTGTAGTTCGTATGACCGCCTTTGATGCGGGACATGAAATGTCGATAGGCGAAGATATAGTACCCGAGCCGATGCATCGCCCAGGCGAAGATTTCTCCTGTGCTATCGATACCCGCGCCCTGTTCGCCCCCAACTTTCCAGCCGAGTTCTCTCTCCAAGCGGGTCCCCTCCTTCAGAATGTGACAGAAAGCCGAGCCTGTTTCACCTTTATTTCTGTTTCACCTTTATTTTAGCAGTGTTCCGAAAAAGCGAAAGTGGCAGATAAAAACTTTCCATAAGTGAAGACATCCGCGATGGTGGTGGCCGTCAGTCCATGTGCCATTCGGACTGTCTTTTCGTATATCCTTGTGGTCGTTGGGGAATGGCTACGGTTGAGTCACGCGTCTTGCGGGACGATTTTCGGGTCCACCGGAGGCGATGCTTGTACATGATTCCCCCAGGCGCTGTGGCCGCATCTGTCGCCTTGGCGGCGACGATCGGCGCATGCGACGGCACCTTGCACGACGGCACCTTGCACGACGGCATCCTGTACGATCACGCCGTGCGCCCGCAGCACATGAGGATGACAACGCCGGAGTCCAGTCCGGTTCAAGCAGCACGATCGCCCGGCGTACAGACTGTCGCGCAATCATTTGACTGCAAATTGACCGCTTATGGCCCCGGATTTGAATCGACAGGAAAAAAACCTGGAGATCCAGGCTACGGCATCACGGCCACCGGCAAAAGAGCGCAGCCAAGCCGCACCATCGCCGTGGATCCGCACACGATCCCTCTCGGATCGCTCGTTTATATCGATGGGGTCGGTTACCGAGTGGCGGAGGACGTTGGCGGGGCCATTCGCGGCCACCACATCGACATCTATTTCCAAACCGACGGCCAAGCCAGGGCGTTTGGCGTCAAAAGGCATGTGCGGGTCTTCGTATACGGATGCGGACAAAAAGCGCCGCAGGCAATGGCCCTTTCTTTACTCGTCACAAAACGCCCTCACTTCATTCACGAAGCGCCCCAAAGTCGGCCATAGCGCGAGACAGGCCCACACATCCGCACGAACCTCCTCGGCTGTGAAGCGCTGCATCAACGCGCGGCGCAGGTTCATCACCCGTCTTGCCTGGGCCGCTGTTTCCGGCAAAAGAACGCGTTCATCCGCAAGGATGTCGACAATATCTACATAGCTCGCGGCATCGCGCATCATCAGGTTGTCGATCAGCGCGTTGCCCGCGTCCGCCATGCATTCGATCACGACCTGCAGCAGGCGTTCCACGGCCCGCAGGTGCAGTTCACGCTCTGCCGCTTCATCCGGTACAACGCGAACGGTTGCGTATTCCATCATCACCACCTGGGTTTCGATGATTGCCAGGGGCCGCTCCACCTGCTCTCTTACCTCGTCCGTCATAAACATGTGGGATCCTCCCGCTCTGATAGATGTTGTTCAGAAAGGAGGCAGTACTCCCCCTTTTGAACAGGCTCTTGAAGTGGTTCTGATGGTCTGAACCAGCACGACATTTTGCAGCCGCAACAAAACGTTCAAAATTCCATGCGCGAATCGCGAACGCTCATGTATAATGGTACTCAGATGAGCAATGGATCAATGGATTGGTCCATATCTGCTCACGGTTACAAAGGAGTGGCTGTGATGGTCCAGCCGATTGTGCGTAAGAACGGCATCCCACTTTATATCCAGGTGAAAGAACGCATTTTATCGGACATCCGGAGCAAAGTGTACAAGGCGGGGGACAAACTGCCCACCGAACGCGAACTCTCCATGGCGCTGGGCGTGAGCCGCAATACGATCAGCCAGTCCTACCACGAGCTTGAGTCCGAAGGTGTACTCGTCTCCCGCCAAGGGAAAGGGACGTTTGTCAGCGACCAGGATGACAGCGTCCGGCTCACCAATCGGCGCGATCTGCTGAAAAAAGTCATCGACCTCGCGCTGGAAGAGGCCATCCAGCTTGGATTCTCCCCCGATGACTTTCTCGATCTTGCCGCCGCGCGGGCACATCACAAAACAGCCACACTCCACGGGGCGCATGTCGTTTTTATCGAATGCAACAGGGAGCAGGTCGAGTATTTTTCACGCAAACTTGAGTTTGGTGGAGTTCACATCACTCCGGTCGTTCTCGATTCGTTGCACGATCCCGACAACTCCGAATGGCATTCCATCGAGAATGCCGACCTGGTCATCACCACATTTTTTCACAGGGACGAAGTACAGTCCCTGCTGCGCGGCAAATGCGAGGTGCTCGCCATCGCTCTCGACCCGGAACTAGAGACGATTGTCCAGATTGCGCGCATACCCCGCTCCAAGCGGGTGGGACTGGTCTGCCGCAGCGAGAATTTTGCGGGCAAGGTTCAGTACACTCTCAAACAGGCGGGACTCGACGAACTCAACCTGCACGTGACCACCGTGGTCAATCCGTATGATCTTGCGGATTTCGTCGGTCACATGGACGTGTTGATCGTGTCGCCCGGGCGAAAACGGGATGTCGAGACCTACTGTAAAAGGCGTCAAGCCATCATTGATTTCAATTTTAAGCCAGATGCAGCATCTGTCAACCTGTTGCGCGCAGCACTGGCCGATGTTCCCAGGCTGGATTGACCGTCCGCACGGGCGTGGCGCAAAAGTCGCCGGCATATGAAATGAGGAGTGGATGACTCATGGCATTGCAAGAATTGTCCTGGAAGGTGGGTGGACAACAGGGCGAGGGGATTGATTCGACAGGCAAGACATTCTCCACGTCGCTGAACCGCCTTGGTTACTTCATCTATTCATACAGGCATTTTTCCTCAAGGATCAAGGGCGGGCACACGAATGACAAGGTGCGCGTCAGCACGGTCCAACGCCTGTCCAGCGCGGATGAGCTTGACATTCTCGTCGCGTTTGACCAGGAGACAATCGATTTCAACGCCCATGAACTGCGCGCCGGCGGAGTCGTCATCGCCGACACCAAGTTCAATCCCCGCCTTCCAGAGGACGTCGCGGCGCGGGTGCGCCTGTTTCGTATCCCATTTACCAAACTGGCCGAACAGACAGGGGCCGTGATCATGAAAAACATGATCGCCCTGGGCGCGACGGCTTATGTTCTCGGACTTGAACCAGACTTTTGCGCCCCCGTGCTGCAGAGCCTGTTTGCCCGCAAGAGCCAGAAGATCGTGGAGCAGAATCTCGCGGCCGTCAGGGCCGGATCGGACGCGATGGCGGCCGAAGGCGCCGATCTCGCGGAGTTCCACCTCGCTCCGCCGCAACACTCATCGCACCTGCTGCTCACGGGCAACGATGCCGTCAGCTTCGGCGCACTCGCGGCGGGGGTGCGCGTGATGCCCGCATACCCGATCACGCCGGCGTCCGACATCATGGAGTATCTTATCAAGAAACTGCCCTCCGTCGGCGGTGTCGTCGTGCAGACCGAAGACGAGATCGCCGCCCTCAATATGACCATCGGCGCGGCGTACGCAGGCGCCCGCGCGCTGACAGCCACATCGGGCCCTGGACTGTCGCTCATGATGGAGGCGCTGGGCCTCGCCGGAATGACCGAAACACCGGTTGTCATCGTGGATACACAGCGCGGAGGGCCGAGCACGGGGTTGCCTACAAAACACGAACAAAGCGACATGTATGCGGTCCTGTTCGGAAACCACGGAGAGGTGCCGAAGATTGTCCTGACCCCGGCGTCGGCGGAAGACGGTTTCTACGCGGCGGTCGACGCGTTCAACCACGCCGAGCAGTATCAGTGTCCGGTCATCATCATGACCGATCTGGCGCTCTCTCTCGCCAGCCAATCGTGCCCTCCTTTCGATGAAACGCGCGTCCAGATCCGGCGCGGACGGTTTGCGACAGAGGAAGAACTGGCGCAGACTCCATCCGGCGGGATGTTCGCCCGCTACAGCGTTGACGAAGCCGGGATCTCCCCGCGCACGGTCCCGGGACAGAAAGGCGGCATTCACCACGTGACGGGCGTCGAACACAACGAAATCGGGCGTCCTGACGAAGGAGCGCCGAACCACACGCGCATGATGGACAAACGGCTGCACAAGCTGGACGGCGTGGAGATTCCCGACAGCGTGCGTTACACGGGCGATGGAGAACCCGAGGTGATCGTCGTCGGCGTCGGATCGTCGGCCGGCCCGATCGCGGAGGCAGTCGAACGGCTGAGGAAGGACGGACTCCGCATCGGCCATGCGCAGATCCACGTGCTGTCTCCCTTTCCTGCCGCGAGACTGCAATCACTCTTTGACAAAGCCGGGCAGGTGGTTGTGGCGGAAAGCAACGGCACTGGACAGCTCTATAATCTGATCCACTTTTTCGGCCTGCGGCATCCCGCCATCACGAGTTATCGCAAGTACGATGGAACGCCGTTTCTACCCCGCGATTTGGAAAATCAGTTGAAGGGATCGATGATCGCATGGCAACGGTAAAGGAGTTTCGCAACAACGTCCGGCCGAACTGGTGTCCCGGTTGCGGTGATTTCGCGGTTCAGGCGGCCATCCAACGGGCATTGGGCAACCTTGACCTTGAGCCCGAGAATGTCGCCATCATCTCCGGGATCGGCTGTTCGGGACGCATCTCCGGCTATATCAACGC
>JAJZZT010000465.1 GCA_021797415.1 Bacillota bacterium | reverse complement strand
TTTGCAGATTCCCCGGGCCTTCGGTCGGTTACCTTCTGAACATAAAGGCAGTTGGCGCACAGGCGCAGGGGGTGTGAAAATGAAAGGAATTCTGGGACGCAAACTTGGCATGACGCAGGTGTTTCTCGACGGCGGCAATGTCGTTCCCGTCACGGTTGTGGAGGCCGGCCCCTGCGTGGTCCTGCAGGTCAAAACGGCGGAAGTGGACGGCTACAGCGGCGTTCAACTGGGATTTGACGACAAGAAAAAACCGAACAAGCCGCAGGCCGGACACGCTGCGAAAGCCGGCACGGTTGCCAAGCGCTACGTCAGGGAGATACGCGGTCCGCTGGATCGCGAGTACGAAATCGGCCAGGAGCTTCTCGTCGCGGACATCTTCGCGGACGGCGAGTCGGTCGACGTTGTCGGGGTTTCCAAGGGCAAGGGGACGGCGGGCCCGATCAAGCGGCACAATCAGTCGCGCGGTCCGATGGCTCACGGTTCGAAGTATCACAGGGGCGTCGGCTCGCTCGGTTCCATCGCGGCCAACCGCGTGTTCAAGGGAACGCGCATGAGCGGACGGATGGGACATGAACGCGTCACGGTGCAAAACCTGAAGATCGTCCGCATCGACACGGAGCGGAATCTGCTCCTGATCAAGGGCGCTCTGCCCGGCCCGCGCAACTCGTATGTGACGGTCAGGACGACCGTGAAGAAAAAGTGAGGTTTATCCATTCGCTCCGCCCGGCCGGAAGATGCGCGGGCGCTTGGGACGGAATGGAAAGGAGGCGGGGATACTGTGCCGATAGTTCCGGTCTACAATATGCAGGGATCCGCGGTCGGCGAGCTGGAACTCTCCGACGCGGTCTGGAATGTGGCGGTCAATCAGCATGCGGTCTTTGACGTGGTGCAGATGCAACTCGCCGCGAGGCGTGCGGGAACGCACAAAGTGAAAGGGCGCTCCGAGGTGCGCGGCGGCGGCCGCAAGCCGTGGAGGCAAAAGGGGACCGGCCGCGCGCGTCAGGGCAGCATTCGCTCTCCCCAATGGGTTGGCGGCGGTGTGGTGCACGGCCCTGTGCCGCGCAGCTACGCCTATTCTTTGCCCAAGAAGGTTCGGCGGCTCGCGCTTCGCTCCGCGCTGACGAGTAAAGTCCAGGGCGGGACGATCGTGGTGCTGGACGAACTGGCTGTTCCGGCGATCCGGACGCGCACGATGGTGGACGCGCTAAAGGCGCTCGGGATTGGCGGCAAGGCCCTTGTGGTGGATTCAGAGAAAGACAGGACCGTGTATCTGTCGCTGCGCAACATTCCGGGTGTCGAGTATGCGACCGCCGCAAATTTGAATGTCTATGATGTGCTGAAGTATGATCGACTGGTCATCACCCGGGCGGGCGTGGCCCGCGTGGAGGAGGTGTTCGCGAAGTGAAGAACCCTCATGATATCATCAGGCGGCCCATCATCACGGAAAAAGCGTCGATCCTGACGGAGCAGAACGTCGTGACGTTTGAGGTCGACGGCGACGCCAACAAGATCGAGATCGCCCATGCGGTGGAACGGATCTTTTCCGGCGCCAAGGTCAAGAAGGTCAACACGCTCTGGGTTCCCGCGAAACGCAAGCGGTACGGCAAACACTTTGGCTATACGTCGAAATGGAAAAAGGCGTACGTCACGCTGACGCCGGACAGTGAGATGCCCGATTTCTTCGGGCAGGCGGAATCCTAAATCCAGACGAGAGGAGGTTGTGACACATGGCGATCAGGAAGTACAGGCCGACCTCGCCCGCGCGCCGCTTCATGTCGGTTTCCAAGTTTGAAGAAATCACCACGGACAAGCCGGAAAAATCGCTTGTCGTAGGATTGAACAAGCGGGCCGGACGGAATCATCAGGGACGCATCACGGTGCGCCACCACGGCGGCGGCCACAAACGGAAGTACAGAATCATCGATTTCAAACGCAATAAAGATGGCATACCAGGGCGTGTTGCCACGGTTGAGTATGATCCAAATCGCTCGGCGCGCATCGCGCTCATCAATTACGTCGACGGCGAGAAGCGGTACATCATCTGTCCGCTCGGACTGAAGGTGGGCGACACCATCGTGTCGGGCCCCGAGGCCGACATCAAGGTGGGAAATGCGCTGCCTCTCGTCAATATCCCGGTCGGTACGGTGGTTCACAATATCGAATTGTACCCGGGCCGCGGCGGACAACTGGCGCGCGCGGCGGGCGCCGAAGCGCAACTCCTGGCGAAGGAGGGCGGCTATGTGCAGGTGCGGCTCGCCTCCGGCGAGGTGCGCATGGTGCGCAAGGAATGCCGGGCCACGGTGGGACAGGTCGGCAACCTCGACCACGAAAACATTTCCATCGGCAAAGCCGGCAGATCCCGTTGGCGCGGTATCCGGCCCACGGTGCGCGGCGTCGTCATGAACCCATCGGATCACCCGCACGGCGGCGGGGAAGGCCGGGCGCCGATCGGGCGCAAGTCGCCGATGTCCCCCTGGGGCAAACCGACTCTGGGCAAGAAGACGCGCAAGAAAAATCACGTGACGGACAAATACATCGTTCACCGCAGGAAGAAGTAGAAAAACGGGCGGTGGACGGACAGCATCGAACGGGCGCGCGGCGTCCGTTCCGGCGAAGGAGGCGTGACGGTGGGGCGTTCACTCAAGAAAGGGCCGTTTGCGGACGAACACCTGATGAAAAAGGTCGAGGCGCTGAACACGGCAAACGAAAAGCGGGTCATCAAGACATGGTCGCGCCGTTCGACGATTTTTCCGCAATTTGTGGGCCATACGTTCGCGGTGCATGACGGGCGCAAGCACGTGCCGATCTATGTGAGCGAGGACATGGTGGGGCACAAGCTCGGAGAATTCGCGCCGACGCGCACATTCAAAGGGCACGCGGGAGACGAGCGGTCATCGCGGTCCCGTTGACGCATAGCCGGCGCCCTCCTGGGCGATATTCCGGCAGAGAGGAGGATGCGGCATGGAGGCAAGGGCTGTTGCGAAGTACGTGCGGATCGCGCCACGGAAGGTGCGGCTCGTGGTGGATCTGATCCGCGGCAAATCGATCGGTGAAGCGATCGCGATCCTCAAACATACTCCGAAGGCCGGCTCGCCAGTGATTGAGAAGGTGTTGCGGTCCGCTGTGGCCAATGCGGAGCAGAATCATGAAATGGATGTGGATCGGCTGTATATCAGCAAGATTTTTGTCGACCAGGGACCGACGCTCAAGCGGTTCCATCCGCGGGCGCAGGGCAGGCCGTTCAGCATTCTCAAACACACCAGCCACGTCACGGTGATCGTAAGCGAGAAGTAGACTTTTCGCCGCGGGTTATGCGGCGGCGGGCGCGGTATTTACATGATAGCAGGGAGGGGTTCGCTGCATGGGGCAAAAGGTCCATCCTGTCGGGATGCGAATCGGTATCATTCGCGACTGGGAATCGAAATGGTATGCCAACAAGAAGGATTACCAGGGACTGTTGCATGAAGATCTCAAGATTCGCCAGTTCGTCTTCAAACGGCTGAAGGATGCGGCGGTTTCGCGCGTGCAGATCGAACGCGCGGCCAACCGGATCAACGTGACCGTGCATACGGCCAAACCCGGCATGGTCATCGGAAAGGGCGGTACGGAGGTCGACAATCTTCGCAATCAGCTTTCGACCATCACGGGCAAGCGCGTGCACATCAACATCGTCGAAATCAAACACGCCGACCTGGACGCCAAACTGGTTGCGGACAATGTCGCGCAGCAGCTGGAACGCAGGGTTGCGTTCAGAAGGGCGATGCGCCAGGCGATGCAGCGGACGCTTCGCGCCGGCGCAAAAGGGATCAAGGTTCAGGTTTCCGGCCGCCTGGGCGGAGCGGATATCGCCCGTACGGAAGGCTATGCGGAAGGCACCGTGCCGTTGCACACGCTGCGCGCGGACATCGACTACGCGCTGACGGAAGCGCACACGACCTACGGCAGGATCGGCGTGAAGGTCTGGATCTACCGCGGAGAGGTGTTGCCCACCAAAACGCGCAAAGAAACGGAGTAGCGGATACTGCGCGGGAGAACCGCGCGGCGTTGCCCGGTTGACGCACAGGGATGGAGGTAGACAGTCATGTTGATGCCGAAGCGCGTTTTGCACCGCAAGGAACACCGCGGACGCATGAAGGGCATGACCAAGGGCGGCGGAGAAGTCGCATTTGGCGAATTCGGATTGCAGGCGCTGGAACCCGCATGGATCACCAACCGCCAGATTGAGGCGGCCCGGATCGCCATGACGCGGTACATCCGCCGTGGCGGAAAGGTCTGGATCAAGATTTTTCCCAGCAAACCGGTGACGGCCAAACCAGCCGAAACGAGGATGGGAAGCGGCAAAGGATCGCCGGAAAAGTGGGTGGCGGTCGTGAAGCCCGGGCGCGTTCTCTTCGAATTGGCGGGCGTGCCGGAGGAAGTGGCGCGGGAAGCGCTGCGCCTCGCCGCGCACAAGTTGCCGATCAAGACGAAGATCGTCACCAGAAGCGAGGCGGGAGTGGGAGGTGACCAGGGTGAAAGCGAAGGATCTTCGGACCAGGAGCGACAGTGAACTGCTGAAGGAAGTGGACGCCCTGAAGGAAGAACTGTTCCACCTGCGCTTCCAGTTGGCCACGGGGCAGTTGGAGAATCCGATGCGCATCCGCGAGGTGCGCAAGGCGATCGCCAGGGCCAAGACCATTTTGCGGGAGCGGGAACTCGGGATCAGCTGAACGGGAGGTGGAAGGAATCATGCAGGAAGGAACCATGCAGGAAGGAACCATGCAGGAAGTTCGCAGCGAGCGGAAGATCCGCGTCGGCATGGTGGTCAGCGACAAGATGCAAAAGACCATCGTGGTTGCGGTGGAGACGACAAAACCGCATCCGCTTTACGGCAAACGTGTGAAGCATACGAAAAAATTCAAGGTGCACGACGAGCACAATGAGGCGAGAATCGGCGATACCGTGCGGATCATGGAAACGCGGCCGCTCAGCAAGGACAAATGCTGGCGCTTGCTTGAAATCACGCGGCGGGCCGATGTTCTCTAAATCCGGAGCCGACGAGGTTCCAGGTAGTTCCGGACGACGCCGATGGAAGTTCGTTCCGGTCACGATGCCGATGAAAGGAGGAGTGCACGGTGATTCAACCGCAGACGCGTCTTGTTGTGGCTGACAATTCCGGCGCGAAGGAAATCATGTGTTTCCGCGTGCTGGGGGGATCGAATCGCAAGACGGCCAGTATCGGCGATGTGATTGTGGCTTCTGTAAAAAACGCAACGCCCGGAGGCGTTGTCAAAAAAGGCGACGTGGTGCGCGCGGTGATCGTGCGCACGAAGCGCGCCGTCAGGCGTTCGGATGGTTCGTATATCCGGTTTGACGAGAATGCGGCGGTGATTATACGGGATGACCGCAGCCCGCGCGGCACAAGGATATTCGGTCCCGTCGCGCGGGAACTCCGCGAGCGGGATTTCATGAAGATCGTGTCTTTGGCCCCCGAGGTGCTGTGAGGCGGCCGGCTGGGCCTGCGACGAAGCAAAGGAAGGGAGGCGAAACGGCTTGACGCAACCCAAGGTGAAGATTCACAAAGGGGATACGGTGATCGCCATCGCCGGCAAGGATCGCGGCAAGAAGGGCAAGGTGCTCGCTGTGTACCCGCGCAAGAACAGGCTGGTCGTGGAGGGCGTCAACCTCGTCAAGAAGCACCAGAAGCCGAACGCGGCGTATCCGGAGGGAGGCATCGTCGAGCGGGAAGCGTCGCTCGACGTGTCGAACGTCGCTTTGATCGATCCGTTGTCCGGCGGCCCAACGAGGGTAGGATTCAAGGTCCTCGAAGACGGCAGGAAGGTCCGCTATGCGAAGAAGTCGGGCGAAATCATCGACTGACCGGCGGCGGACGGTTGGAAATGCGGATTCAAACGGTAGAGAGAGGTGCGGCTGATGGCAGCTAGGATGCGCGAGCAATACCAGTCGCGCGTGACACCCGCCCTGATGCAGAAGTTCTCGTACCGCAATGTGATGCAGGTGCCGCGGATCGAGAAAATCGTGATCAATATGGGCGTCGGTGAAGCGGCGCAAAATGAGAAGGTGCTCGACGGCGCCGTGGCGGACCTGACACTCATCGCCGGGCAAAGGCCGGTGGTGACGCGGGCGAAGAAGTCGATTGCCGGCTTCAAGCTTCGCCAGGGGCAGAAGATCGGCGCCAAGGTAACGCTGCGGGGGGAACGGATGTACCATTTCCTTGACAAACTGGTCAACATCGCGCTGCCCCGCGTGCGCGATTTCCGCGGCGTCTCTCCAAAGGCGTTCGACGGTCGCGGGAACTACACCCTGGGGCTGCGCGAGCAGCTGATCTTTCCGGAAGTGGACTACGATAAGATCGATAAAGTGCGCGGTATGGATGTGGTCATCGTGACGACGGCGAAATCCGACGAGGAAGCGCGGGCGTTGCTGGCCGAGATGGGGATGCCGTTTCGCCAGGTCTGATTGAGCGGTTGGGGAGGTGCTGTGGTGGCAAAGAAGTCAATGGTCATCAAGGCGGCGCGGCCGGCGAAGTTCAGCACGCGCGCCTACACGCGATGCAAGCGATGCGGCCGGCCGCACTCTGTGCTGCGTAAATTTGGAATCTGCCGGATTTGCTTCCGGGAACTCGCGCACACGGGCCAGCTTCCCGGTATTACGAAAGCCAGTTGGTGAGCGTGGGGACATGGAGATCGCAGGAAGCGGGTTTCGGGAGGAGGTAGTTTTACAGTGGTAATGACGGATCCCATTGCGGACATGCTGACGCGGATTCGAAACGGGAACATGGTCGGGCATGAAAAGGTGGATATTCCAGGCTCGAAAATCAAACGGGCGATCGCGGACATCCTCAAACAGGAAGGGTATATCCGGGACGCCGAGTTTATCCCGGACAATAAGCAAGGCACGATCCGCGTGCATTTGAAGTACAGCACGAACAACACGCGCGTCATCACGGGCCTCAAGCGCATCAGCAAGCCGGGACTTCGGGTGTATGCGGGTTCTGAAGAATTGCCGCGTGTGCTGGGCGGACTCGGCATTGCCATCGTCTCAACGTCGCGCGGATTGATGACCGATCGACGCGCCCGTCAGGAGAAGGTCGGCGGAGAAGTCATCTGTTACGTCTGGTAGAAATCGCGGGAACAGTCGGCATGCGAAGCATTGGGCGACATTTTGGCGGGCCGGTCCGGCGGAAGCGGCCGATGTCTGATTGAGGAGGTGGCACGATGTCTCGGATAGGGAGACGACCCATCCATATTCCACCTGGTGTGGAAGTGACCATTGAGAGTGGAGGAATCGCGGTAAAAGGTCCGAAAGGCAGCCTGGCGCGCGCGCTTCATCCGGACATGGCGGTGCGTGTGGAGGACGGGCAATTGCTTGTGGAACGTCCGTCGGATTCGAAACTGCACCGGAGTTTGCACGGCACCACGCGCAGCGTGGTGGCGAACA
>JAJZZT010000106.1 GCA_021797415.1 Bacillota bacterium | reverse complement strand
TCGACTATCCGGGAGAAGAGGCGCAGACGGCGCTGCTTGAGGACGGTGTGCTTCCTGTCTGCAGGGAGCTCGGCATTTCGTTTGCCGTGATGGTCGGCGTCAGGCGCCAGGTGAATCCGGCGCTGCAGTTGGCTGGCGACGGCAGCGGCACGGCGAATCTGGAGTGGCTCGGGAGGCTGTGCGCAGGCCACCCGCACAACCGCTTTTTCGCCACGGTGCTGGCGCGGGAAAATCAGCACGAACTGGTTGTGTTGGGCCGCAAATTTCGCAATTTGATGGTATTCGGCTGCTGGTGGTTCATGAACAATCCGTCGCTTGTGCTGGAGACGACAAGGATGCGGCTGGAAATGCTCGGTACGAGCTTCATTGCACAACATTCCGACGCCCGCATTCTGGAGCAACTCGTGTACAAGTGGCGGCATGCCCGCAGGGTGGTCACGACAGCGCTCATCGAGCAATACCGCGGAGTGATGGCAACCGGTTGGCGATTGACGGGCGAGGAGATCGAGAATGACGTAAAGAGGCTGTTCCAGGAGAATTTCCGGGATTTTATCGGCAGTGAGTCACGTTGAGGTGGACAGGCCGACCGACAGCTCGCCTTTACGGTGATGTCGCCACAAACAGACCGCCGGTGCAGAGGCACCGGCGGTCTGTTTGTGCGTATTCGACAGGGGTCTACGGCGAAACGCCGTTGTCGACGGCGATTACGGCGGATGTGCCCGAGGTCGGCGTCGCGGAAGCTGTCAGCGTCATGTTTGCGGATGGTGTGACATAGTTCGCCAGGTTGATCAAGGTGGTGCCGTTTGCAAGAATCGGCACGGTCGGATTGGCGCCTTTCGGCGTCACGTTCGCTGCCGCCCCGCTTTGCGCGACCAGGGACAGGGTGGCGCCGTTTGACAGCGTGACCTTGATGGGACTCAGGCCCGTGTTGGTGACGGACAATACCGCTCCCTGCTGATTGGGCGTAAAGGAGACCTGGCCCTGCGGGGTGCCGGCATCGAGTCTCACCGCGGCGAGTCCTGCCGAATTGACCAGCGTGAAGGTGGGGAAGTCGGCGGGATTCCAGGCGTTGCCGATGCCGGGAGTGAGCCACATCCACCCCATCCTGCCACCGCCGTTGTTGTAGTTGACCAGGAAGTCAAAGCCGTATTGGTGGCCGTTTGTGGCTGTGAAATCTGGCAGGTCGGACATCGGGATGGCTGCCTCGTACCACAGGTCTCCCGCGTTTTTGCCATGCACGATGGTGAGCTTGACATCCGGGTGCAGGCCGTATCCGGGGCCGCTCCAGCGAAATGCCTGGGGACCGGCGGGCGTCAACGCGAGTCCCATGTCGGCATCTCCATTTGCGTAGACAAATCCCGGCGTTTTCAGATTCTGCGGATCCCAGTACATCTGGATACTGTCGGCCGCCCAGATCATCCACCCGGTGTACGGTTGGTAGAACACAGGGTCCTTGACCTTGGCGGCGAAGTAGAAGTACTGCTTGTTCCACATCGTGTATCCGATCGTGGATTCCGCCGCAGGGTTCCAGTTGGTGATCCCCATGTTCTGACTGGGAAGATTCAAATACACGGGAGACGCATTGCCCCAGTTCTGGAATGTTCCAGTGAGAGGCGGTGTGCCGTACACGCTTTGAAAAACGGATATCGGCACGCTTGCGCTCACCGTCGCCGGCGTCGTCTGACCGGAGGAGGGCGGTCCGGCCGAAGTGTGTGTCCCCGTTCCACTCCCGTTCAGGGTGGCCGTTGCCTGTACGGTGTACTGGTTGGTGGTATTCGCTTCAAATCGGGACAGTGTCAGAAGAGGTGAAACCGTGGCGCTGGGAGCCAGCGGGCCAAAGGTGAGCGACGGCGTGTACGTGGCCGCTGTCGTCGAGTTTGGCGACGCCTGCCATCCCGCGGGCAGGTTTACTGTCACCGTTCCACCCTGCGGCTTGTTGATCTGGTTGGTGATGGAGAGGTGAAGATTGGGCAGTGTGTTGGGCAGATGGTTCAGGTTCTGGATACTGATGGAAACCGGCGCGATCCCGGTGACGGTTCCCTGCTGGACAGCCTGGGCGAGTTGCGCCGGCGGCATGTTGGCCACGAGATAGACGGGCGATCCGTTAAGCGGCACGGTCAGGTTGCCGCCGGTGGGCGCGATGGGATTGCCCATCCAGTCAAACGCCTGTACGTTGTTGGGATGTGTGAGCGTCAGATTGCCGCTGTCGTTGGGCGACCAGACGGCGACGAGCGACGACTGTCCGTTCTGGAAGGCGAACGCCCGGATCGCGGAGCCCATGTTGATCGGGTTGACGCTGCCGGCCGTGGTGTAGCCCGTGAGTTCCTTGGCCAGGCCGGCGAGCGCCGCGTAGCTGACCTTGGGTTGCAGCGCGTTCATCGTGCCCGTCAATTCGCCGTATCCCCCTCCCGGAATGGTTCCCGGATAGTACCAGGAGAACATGAAAAACTTGTTCAGGCTGCCTGCCAGACTCTGGATCTCCGCGCGGACCAGGTACTGCGCCTGTTGCACTTGCGTGGCGCTGTTGGTGCTCCAACCGCTCTCCGTCATCCAGATGGGGTCTGAGCCGATGTTATTTTGAGTGAGAAATTGGCGCAGGTTCTGGACGCCGCCGTAGTAGTACGCCTCGCCCGGCGGGGCCGGATAGGAGTAGTAGTGGATCGAAAGCCCCGTAAAACTGTTTGTTCCGGCGACACTGACCAAGGTGTTGGGATGCCAGGTGTAGGCCAGGATGGTGGCGGTCGGATCCACGGCCTTGATGGCGGCGCTGGCCGACTTCACCAATTCGGCGTACTGGGTGGGATTTTGCGAGGGCCAAAACTGTTGTGTGGAGGGTTCGTTCCACACCTCCCACGCCGTGATGCCGTAATTCTTCCAGCCCATCTGTTTGGCCAGTGTCCCTCCCGGCATGTACCGCTGCACAACCGACTGAATGTACTGGTCGTACTCCTGCAGGAAGGTCGAGAAACTGACCTGCGGCCCTCCGTTTACAGAGAACGGATTGGCGTAATTGCCCCAGTAGTCCAGCAGTCCCAACAGATTCATGTGGGTGGTGTGAGCGGCGGTGACCAGGCCGTCGGATGTGTTCCATGTGTACACTCCCGGCTTCGGTTCGATGTTGTTCCACATGAATTCCGTGCGCGCCCATTCAATTCCTTGTTTCTTGAAGAGCGTGTCGGCGGTTGTGAATTGTGATTCGAGCGAACTCGTGATCGGTCCGAAGCGGTTTCCCGGTCCGTTGACGCCGAACGGCGACGACGAATCCAGCGTGCCGAGCGAGGCGTTTGCGGGAATCATGGCCATGCTGGCCGTCGTGTTTTCGACCGGGGCCGTTGTCGTGCTTGCCGCCAGATCGGCCGCCGGCACGGCCGATTGGCCGGGGACGGAAGGCAGGAGATCCAAGGTGTGTCCGGGCGGAGGCGTCAAGCCGTTTTGGACTGAGCCAGCCTGATTCTGGGACGCCGGCCCGGACGGCGGCGTCGGCATGTGTCCCGACTTGGTCGGGGGCTGCGGCGATGTCGGAAATTGGGGTGTGTACCGCAGCGTCGACTGTTGGTTGGTCAGGCTGAATGTCGTGTGATAGTACCCATACTGATGCAGCGGCAGTACGATCGATGCTTGCGCCGATCCGCCCGTGGGCAGATTGATGGGAACCTGGCCCTGGCTGACCGTGGAACCGTTCAGTCCGGTCACGAGGTAGTTGACGTAGTACTGTCCTCCTTGTTTGGGACTGCTCGCCTGCAGATCGGCCGTGTAGGTCGCGGGACCGTGTCCGGAGAAGACTGCGCCGGGCTGGGTCGGTGTGACCGTAAGGCCGGGCGGTGCGGGGTATACGTCAAAGCTGTGAAATGTCACATCCGCGTTTCCCGCGGCCAGGCCGACCGACGTCAGATTGCCGGTGGGAATGAACTGGGAACTGATTGTCCACTGGGACGGTTCGCTTGTGCCGACAGGCCATATCTTGCCGCCGACCCAATTGCCCGCGATCACCATCATCATGTGATACGACTGTCCGGCGGAGACGGGAAACGGCACACTGCCGGGGTAGTTCACGTTCTGGTTGATCATGGAGAGCGTTCCGTGGTCCAGCACCAAATCCCATTGCGATACGCCGGTTCCCGGCGCACTGCCGCGCCCGAACAGCCCGATGCGGTAGTACTGCTGGGCGTTCACCTGGTTGATGGTGAACGTGGTGTCCAGAACAACGTTTTGCGGCATGTTCGGAACGGCGGCAATCTGGTTCGTCAGAGGACTGCTGCTGCCGTAGTCGGTGGCCACCAGGCTGTTGTTGGCGACCTGCCAGGCGCCGCCGGGACTGAGACCGTCGTTGGCGACAAACGGAGACAGGCTGCCCGATGTAAAATTGTCGGCCAGGATGGGGGTGCTTGAATTCAGGGAGCCGCCGCCGGGACTCCCCGCCGCCTGGACGGTCAACGGCAATGCCAACCAGCTCAGCAGGGAGACCGCCATGGTCAGACCCCACGCACGGTGACGGGACATGTGTACTTACCTCCTTCAGGTTGGAATGGTGCCAATTCCGACAAATGTGTAACCGATTACACAGAAAAGCTATATAAAACATTTCGATTTGTCAATCAGTTTCTCCGTTCGAAAGTCATCTTTCCTCTTCACAACCCATCTTTTTCACCCAAAAGCCCGTCCAAAAGCCCGCCCAAAAGCTACTCTTTCGCGCGCCGCCCGCCTTGGATAACGTTGCCTGGCAAGGGCGGCCGGACTACTTTGCGCCCGGCGGGGAGGTGGAGTCCCGGACGACGAGGGATACCGGCAACAAGGTGAGGGAATTGCCGGGGTAGCCCTGCACCTGGCGCAGCAAGGAGCGGGCGGCGTGCTGTCCCAACTGGCGGATGTCCTGGCGGACGGTTGTCAGCGGGGGAGTGTACATGCGGGCCGGGGGCAGGTCGTCGAATCCGGCGACGGACAGGTCTTCGGGGATCCGCATGCCGTGCGCGTGCAGCGCCTGAATGGCGCCAAACGCCATTTCGTCGTTGAACGCCACGATGGCGGTCGGCAGTTGCTTTTGCAAGATGGCCTCGCGGACCCGCTGGCGGGCGCTCTCGTATGAAAAGACAAAGCCGCTGGGGTGGGTCTCCATGCGCCAGGCGCGCACCTTGAGACCGCCCGTCAACTGAACCGCTTCGAGAAACCCCTGGTAGCGGTCCTGAACAACCGTGTGGGGTACGGGCGGGCATAAAAAGGCGATATCCGTGTGTCCGAGTTCGATCAGATGCGTGGTGGCCAGCCGCGCGCCCTCCAGGTTGTCCGGATCGATCTGGGGAAGGGCGAGCGGGGAGGCGCACTTGCCTATGACGACGCAGGGGTGGCGCCGCTGGACGATGAATCCCAGAAGGGAATCGGCGGCCAGGGGATTCGTGATGATGAGAGGGTCGCCCTCGGTCATGCGGGCCTCGTCGATCATCCAGGACTGGATGTCTTCCTCCCGCAGGGAATGCAACTGCGGCGGGATGTGGAGGATGCGCAGCTGGTAGTCGGCCTGGCTCAACACATCGTGCAGCCCCAGCGACAGAATCGTGGCAAACATGGACCAGAGTCCCGAGTCCGAAGCCGGATCGAGCAAATCGTACAACAGCGTGACAGTGCGGGAGGATCCGCGCGCGAACGTCTGGGCCAGGCGGCTGGGCCGGTACCCCGTCTCTGCAATCACGCGCCTGACGGATTCCAGCACATCCTCGCTGACATACTTGTTGCCGTTTAGCACCCGTGATACGGTCGCGACGCTGACGCCCGCCGCTTGCGCCACTTCGCGGATGGTGATTCTTTTCCCCATCGTCCGATCATCCATACCGTTAACTCCTTAACAAAATTCAGTAGGAATAAAACACAGCTTGCATTGATCAATATGGAACTGGTTTCAGCAAAGACATCGTAGTCGATTCGGCATTGCGCGTCAATAGAGAGTCTGTTCAAGTGCTGTTCAAGTGGGCGATCCATCGTTTATAGCCCGGAAAACCCTAGGAATAAGTAGATGGCGGATCTGTTTACCCCCGTTTCGTTTCCGTTCCGCAAACAAAAGAGCGGGGAAAATGATTGACAGGTTTGCGGTGGTGTGATAGAAGATATGTGTAAAGGGTTTCAGACAGACAACATCGATTCATATTCGAAGAGGAGGGGGCAGTATGAAGCATCGTAAGTGGTTGGCAGTGGGCGCATCGGGCATGGCGCTATCCGTTTTGGCCTTGGGTTTGGCGTATTCCGGTGTGCACCCGACTTCCGCCGCCGCGCCGCCGAAGTTTTCCAGCGCACCGCCAAAGGTGACGTTGCTGGTCTCGGAGTGGACGAATCCGCCGGCGATCAAGGCGACGCAGGCCATTGATCAAGCGTTTGAAAAACTGCATCCGGGCGTGACCGTCAAACTGGAGTACGCGCCGACAGCCCAGGGCGCATGGGGCGCCATGTCCAACACATTGGTGCAATCGAAGACGGTCGATGTCCTGGCCGAATTTGCTCCCGGCAGTTTCGTGCCGCCGGCCTACATGCATGCGACGCTGGGCGGTGTGCAGGCCCTGGCGGCGTCGGGTCAGCTTGTCAACTTCAAAGGCATGCCGTTCCTGAACAATTTCTTGCCCGGCGTGCAGCAGAGGGCCGCAGGATTCCGCGGCGGGATCTACGGGGTCGAGATGGCGACGTACGCCACGACCGGCGTATTTTACAACAAGACCCTGTTCGCCAAGTATCACCTTTCGATTCCCATGACGTGGAACCAGTTCATCCACGACTGCCAGGTCCTCCAGTCCCACCACATCAACCCGATCTACGTTGCCGGGAAAGACGGACTTCAGGGCATGATCTTCAACGCTATTATGAATTCGGAGCTTCCGCACGTCCACTCCACCGCGATGGATTACCAGTTGGACAATGCGTTCTGGCACAAGAAGACATCGTGGAACGCGCCCATCTGGGGGAAAATCATGGCCCGCTACAATCAAGCCGTCAAGTACTTTGAACCGAACTGGACGGGCGTGGCGCAGTTGAACGCTCCCGGCCAGTGGGCGGCAAGCAACAATTCGGCCATGCTGGTGGACGGTTCGTGGGACGGGTACACGATCAAGACGGCCAATCCCAAACTGCAGTACGGCTGGTTTCCCATCCCCGGCAGCAATCAGGTAAAGAACAACAAGATGTACGTCAACGGCGATTTCACTTGGGTCGTTCCCACGTGGGCGCCGCAGAAGAAGCTGGCGATTCAGTACGTGCAGTTTTTCTCGCAGCACAAGAACTATCAGACGTGGGACAACTACGTGGGCTGCTTCCCCACGCAGAATGTGGTCTCCAAGCTGCCGTGGATGACCGTCGAGAATGCGTACGTCAAGGCGGGCAAGACCTCGGGATCACTGGGGATTTCGCTGCCGAACAATACCGGGCCGCTCGCGAATTTCCCGGGCGACACCAGCGAATTGCAGCCGGCGGGGCCGTACACGATCGCCGAGTTGCAGCATCTGGCCACAATCCAGTTCCAGGCGTCCCTTCCGAAGGCATAGATTTTTGACGCAAAACCAAGAGATGGTTCAAAGCGGGCCGGCGGCGGGCAAACTCCGCCGCCGGCCCGCCGGTGTTGGAGATA
>JAJZZT010000455.1 GCA_021797415.1 Bacillota bacterium | reverse complement strand
TCTGGGGGAATTGGGGGAAACTGTCCGGCGCATGGGTGTAACCCGTGCGCCGTTTTCATCGTCAATATAGGAAATACGCAAGGGATGTGTCGGATGCGATGAAGGTGAACCGTTTGCGCTCGCTGTTCTATTTTTCGTTTTGCGTTGTCCTGGGAGGATTTCTTATCTATGGCGCCGGCGCTGCGAATGCTTCTGTTTCCGCTGCGGCGCAGGCGCGCCAGAGCGGGCGGCGGACTGCGGAAGCGATCACGCCCGGACTGCCTGTCGGGGTGCCCAATCCAGACTTCTGGTGGGCGATCCCGGCGTTGGAACGCTATGGACTTCCGGTGATTTTGCCCGCGTGGCTCCCCTATAAAGGCCCGTACAGCTACACATTCAATCCAGCTTTATACAACGGCATGCCGCCGATCAACATCACTCCACTGACAAGTCGGCTCGCATATGATATTTCCGGCAGCGCCCACTCTGTCGGCTACTCCATCGGCGTCGGCAATGTCGGTGAAGAAGGCGCCGTCCCTCTCGTGGGACAGGCAATCGGCAGCAATAATCCGCCTCCTCCGGCGCATACGACCGTTCCCTTGACCCTGTCCTCGCCGTATACACAGTCGACGGACGGACGGAGGACCCCTCCGTTTGGCATCACGGTCATCAAGCTGACAAAGCCGGTTGCCTTGTTTGGACTGTCTGTGTCCATCGGTCATGGACTCACCGCCCGCGTGAGCTGGTACGTGTCTTATGGCACCATGGGGAGTTGGACCACCGTCAGCTTTGAAGATCACGGATATCTGATCATCTTGCACTGGCCCCATTTCAATGACAGGACTGCTGTAGAAATCGCCCGCAGTCTTGTCATCGCGAGAATGCCCAGCCGCTTGCAGGTCACATTTGGCCATGACCGTCTGACCATGCGGCCCGTTCCGGGATCAACCCCGCAGATGGCGCCGCGGCCGAAACAGGGAGAAGCCTGGGGATATCGATACCAAGTGGAGCATCTGACAGGCAACAGGGCGGCTGAGTCTGTACCCGCCCTTTCTCCTTCGCCGAAAATACCTCACTTGCCGACGCTGCCCACGTCTGCTGTCGTTTCCGGTATTGTTTCGCCATCCATGGACGGGGTTTGCACACGATTTCATACGGTCTACGGAAACGGTCGCAGGGTGGTTCTTTTGCCCGCAGTGTTGCCCAAGCCTTTTGCATCATTCTGGCCGATTGATTTCCAAGGGAGCGGCGACTTCCGTCGTTACTGGATGAAGGCGAGCCGAAAAGGCGGTTCGGCCAGTTTCACGCTTGAGGGTTCCGGCGGGCGGCATATGCCAGGGCGCGGTTTGACGGTCCGCACGAAATTTGGTCCAGGTGTACTCAACCAAACAGCCAACCGGGCAACCATTGCATTTGTTTCCTACGGGACGACTTTTACAGTCGCGGTGGACGGTCTGGGCGCCGCGAACAGAAAAGTGGCCCTGGAGATCGTCGACGGCCTCACGCGAGTCCAATGACGCCCACATGGACTACGCGCCGCCACTCCGCGCGATGTCGTCGGTTGTCCGGCAATTTTCGCGCTCCCATCGGATATGCGACACACTCCTTGCCTGCTCCTTATTGTGCAGGGACAAAATGCTAAACATCCGCAAGTCGTGGTGTTGTATGATTGTTTTTAAAGGAGCACTCCTCCAAATGAACAGAATGGACCGCATGCTGGGCATCATGATCGAGTTGCAGAGAAAAGGCAGCCGACGCGCCATGGACTTGGCGGATCGGTTCGAGACAAGCGTCCGCACCATTTACCGGGACATGCAGGCTCTCTCCGAATCAGGTGTGCCGATTGTCGGTTCACCAGGACAGGGATATTCCCTTATGGACGGGTACTTTCTGCCGCCGGTGCAACTCACGGTGGAAGAGGCAATCTCTCTTCTGATGGGCACCGAGTTTGTGGAGCAGCAATTCGATCCGCCATATTCCGCCCAGGCGGAGTCGAGCCGGCACAAGATTGAGAGCGTGCTGCCCGCCCGCATCCGTGCGCGGGTGGACGAGTTTCGCGAATCAACGAAGATCCTGAACCGAAACAAGTCCACGGGGCAGTACGGAGTGGAGATGACGGTGCTCGCGCGAATTCGCGGCGCGTTGCTGGCGGAGAAAAAAGTGCGCTTTCGCTACGCGAAACCGTCAATTCGTGCGGACGAGGAGCGCGAGACGGAGCGAACGGTCGCGCCGTACGGGCTTGCTCTGGTCCAGGGAGCATGGATGCTGATTGCCCACTGTGACCTGCGCAACGACATCCGGCACTTTCGCCTGTCCAGGATTCGGGATGCCGTCGTATTGGACGAGCCGTTCGAGCGCCCCGCAGATTTTGGGCTTCGCCGCTACGCGCCGAAAGATGACCGGAAGTTCCTGATTCGTCTTCAGTTTCAGCCGCACTTGCGGGACGCCGTGCTTGAGTCGAACTACTTTTTCATGGAGTCGATGACGGTGGGCACCAGCGCCATCGATGTGACCTTGCGCGTCCGGCAACCGAAGGACGTGCTCAAATGGGTGCTCAGTTGGGGCGCGGGCGTCGAGGTGACCGAGCCGCACGCGTTTCGTTTGCAGGTACAAAGCGAGATCGAAAATATGCTGCGGAGATACTGACATACTGTTGTCAGGAGCCATCTGCAAAATGGACATGAAAACACAGGAGGGGAATGAATAAACCGTATGAACGCGAGTGAAATTGTATCGAACGTCGAAGCGCAGACGGAGATTTACTTGAATGAACTGACGAATCTGAGCATGGACCAGCTCTGCCGCAAACCGAACGATGAGGCGTGGTCGATGGGGCAAATGATGGTCCACCTGATGAACAGCGCCCGCTTCATGCAACTGCGCAACGTGGAGGCGTGCCGCGATGCCTCGAATCCTGACACGCATGTTGGCGGGGACAAGAATGACAGAGGGAAGGAGGTGTTTCGTGTAGGGAGCTTCCCGCCGATTCAGATTCAGGTGCCACCGTCGCCGCAGTACACGCCCGCGCAGCCGGATAGCGAAGAAGAGATCCGGGCGGGCATGCAGGACGTGATTGCCCGCATGCGATCCGTCGCACCGGCGCTGGACGAAATCCCCCCAGAGAACACGGTGGAGCACCCGGGTCTCGGATACTTGAACGCGAAAGAGTGGTTTCAGTTGGTAGAGATGCACTATCGCCACCATCGCCATCAATTGGGCCGCCTGAAGGAGTTTCTCGGAGTCTAGGGTGGCTGTGATATACCACAAGGCCTTCCATTGCATTCTCCACAAGGCCTTCCATCGCAAACAAAATGGCACGACGATACCGGGGCGGTCGAAGAATGACAATGGATACAACACGTCTGTTTTCTCGGTTTATCTGGGTTCGACGGAGCGTCATATTGGGGTATAAGACGCGTCGCCATGAGCGAGAGGCAATCGCTGGATGACGATGAAATATTTTATGGACACCAGAGTGATTGTGAAAAATGGCAAGTTTCTCGGGCAAAAGGGCGTGATCGTGGACTTTCGCGCGGGCAACAGCGGTTTTCCGGGCGACAGGACCATTTGGGCCTATGCCGTACATCTGGATTCCGGCAGGACAAAATGGCTGGTTGAACGGGATATCGCCGAAATCATTGACAATTGAGAAAGAAAAAAGACGGAAAAAGAAGAGAGGAAGGCGGCGACTCAAGCGCCTGCTGGCCAATGTCCGGATACTTTCATTATGTAAAGTAATGATCATTTATATAGCATGGGAGTTTCGTGTAACTTCTTTATATTAGGAACGGACTGGTCTATACTGTTGCACGGCGGGGTTGCCGTCGAGGAAGAAAAAACGTGAACAAGCGGAGGTGGCTGTCATGCAGCATACATACCTTGGACGTACGGGGATGAACGTCAGTCGGCTGTGCCTCGGCACCATGAATTTCGGGCCGAACACAGAAGAGCGGGAGGCTTTCCGCATCATGGACGCCGCGCTCGACGCGGGGATCAACTTCTTTGACACGGCCAACGCCTACGGCGGTCGTGACAGGCGGGGCTTGACAGAGGAGATCATCGGCCGCTGGTTCGCCCAGGGCGGGGGACGGCGTGAGCGGGTGGTGCTCGCCACCAAGGTGTTTGGCGAAGGCATGGACCCAAACGACGGGCCGAATAATGTGCGCGGACTGTCCGGATTCAAGGTGCGCCGACATCTGGAGGCGTCCCTGAAGCGCCTGCAGACGGATCATGTTGAACTGTACCAGATGCACCACGTGGACCGGCGGACGAGTTGGGAGGAGCTGTGGGAAGCGTTCTCCATTCTCGTGAACCAGGGGAAAATCGTCTACGTCGGCGCCAGCAACTTCGCCGGCTGGCATCTTGTGAAAGCGCAATCGGCCGCGAAGGAACACCGTTTTTTTGGTCTGGTGTCCGAGCAGCACAAATACAGCCTGCTCTGCCGCACGCCGGAACTCGAAGTGTTGCCCGCGGCGCTGGATCTGGGAATCGGCGTCATACCGTGGAGTCCGCTGGCGGGCGGCCTGCTCGGCGGGAATGCGCTCTCGGCGCAACCCGGAACGCGTTCGGCCGGACAGAAGGAGCGGGCGCAGGAGATTCGCGCGCAGCTTGAGGCGTTCGCGGCCTTGTGCCGTGAGATCGGCGAGCGGGAGGATGTCGTCGCGCTGGCGTGGATGCTCGCCAATCCCGCCATCACCGCTCCGATCATCGGACCGCGCACGATCGAACAACTGCAAAGCTCGCTGCGCGCGGTGGAAGTGGAATTGAACCGCGATGTTCTCGCCCGGTTGGACACCCTATTCCCTGGGCCGGGAGGTCCCGCGCCGGAAGCGTACGCGTGGTGACCGACTTTTTGAACAACCTCTTATAAGAGCCTGTTCAAAAAGGGGGCAGGGTTGACCCGCGCAGTGCAATGGGACATGGGATAAACCGAGTGTGCAGTGGACTTTATCCCATGTCCCCATGGAAGCAGCCAGAAATGCGGACCGAGCGTACGTTTGGGTACGTGAGGGAGCGTTTCTGGCGATGACGCAGCCATGCGCCAAAGAGTTCTGTCCCCTTTTTGAACAACCACCATAAGGGATCACATCGGAGGAGGCTTTTTCGTGGAGTATCGCAGACTGGGCAAGAGTGGCGTCAAGACATCGGAAATTGCGCTCGGCAGTTGGCTCACGTACGGCACGGTGACGGAACGAGAGCAGGCGGCGGCGTGTGTCAGGCAGGCGTATGAACTCGGTATCAATCACTTCGACTGCGCGAACGTCTACGGCTCCGCGCCGCATGCGGCGGAGCAGGTGCTGGGAGAGGCGCTCAGAGAGTTCCCGCGCGAGAGCTACATCCTGACCACCAAGGCGTTCTGGCCCGTGGGAAAAGGGGTAAACGACCGCGGCCTGAGCCGAAAGCACATCTTTGGCGAAGTGGAAAAGAGCCTGCTCGCGCTGGGCGTGGATTATGTGGACATCTTTTATTGCCACCGTTACGATCCCGCCACGGATATGGAGGAGACGCTGCGCGCCGTCGATGATCTGATCAGCCAGGGCAAGGTGCTGTACGGCGGGATCAGCGAGTGGCCGGCGGACAAAATTGCCGCGGGCGTTCGCCTGCAGCGCGAGCTCGGCCTGCACAAACTTGCCGCCAGCCAGCCGGTTTACAACATGTTGAACCGCTACATCGAACCGGCCGTCGTGCCGATTTGCGAGGAGGCAGGCATCGGTCAGGTCGTTTTCTCTCCCCTGGCGCAGGGCATTCTGACCGGCAAGTACAAAAAAGGGCAGCCTCTGCCGGAAGGGTCGCGGGCGGTCACGGAGTCTGTCAAGCAGTTCATCGAGCGGCAACTGACGGACAGCGTGCTGGCCAAAGTTGTGCAATTGCAGCGCATAGCGGCGGAGAGCGACCTGACGGTGGCGCAGCTTGCGCTTGCCTGGATATTGCGCGTGCCCGGCGTCAGCGCGGCGCTCATCGGGGCGTCGCGGCCGGAGCAGGTGGTTGAGAATGCGAAGGCGTCCGGCGTCCAATTGAGCGACGATGTGCTAACCGCCATCGAAGAGGTGCTCAAGGCATAGCCCTCAAGGCATAGCCCTCAAGGCATAGCCCTCAAGGCATAGCCCTCAAGGCATAGCCCTCAAGGCATAGCCGCACGCCTCACAACTGAATCCTCACAACCGAAAATGAGCGATGCGCGTCTGCAAGTCGTCCGCGGTGTGCGCGAGCGACGATGCGGACGCGCGCATTTCCTCCATGGACGCCAGTTGTTCCTGCGCCGCGGCGGATACTTCCTCCGTACTGGCCGCCGTGCTCATGGCGACGCCCGCCACCTCCGCGATGCCGGCGCGCGCCGTCTTTGCCTCGCCGGCCATGGTCTCTGACGCGGTTGAATTCTGTTGGATCTGTCTTGCGGCTGCGTTGGCGGACTGTTCGATGGTTGCGAACGAACGGCCCGCCGACTCTGACGCGGCGATACCGGATGCCACTTCGTGGACGACCGACCGGGTGAGTTCGCCCGATTTCTCCGTATCCGCGCGTACGCCCTGCACCATGGCCGCAATTTCCTGTGCGGAGCGGGCGGTTCCCTCGGCCAGTTTTTTTACTTCGGAGGCGACGACGGTGAAGCCATACCCGTGCTCGCCGGCGCGCGCCGCTTCAATGGCGGCGTTCAGCGCCAGCAGTTGGGTCTGCGAGGCGATGTCCCCGATGACCTGCACTACCTCTCCAATCTGCGAGGAGCGCTCAGTCAGGCTCTGCATGCTTGTGGCGAGCCCGGATACAGTGGATTGGATGGAGGTCATCTGATCGACCACACGCCGGATGACCGCATCCCCTTCCATGGCGAGCCCGGCCGTCTCTTTTGCGGCGGCGGCGGATGCCGCCGTGCTTTTCGCCATGCGCTCGGCGGTTTCCGCAATACCGTTCACCGTATTGCGGACCGCCTCGGTCGATGAGGACTGCTGCTGTGCGCCGGCCGCCATCTCCTCCATGGCTCCGGCGATCTGTTCCGTGGCGTCGCTCGTCTGTTTGGCGCCATCGCGCAACTGGGTTGCCGTCTCGGCAACCTGTGTTGCGGCGCGCTTCACCTCAAGGATGACATCGCGCAGATTGGACGCCATTGTGTTGAACGTCTTCGCCAGTACGCCGATCTCGTCCCGGCTCGTGATATCGACCGTTGCGACCGACAGGTTTCCTGCCGCGATTTGTTGTGCGTGGTTCGCGATGACGGAAATCGGCGAGAGGATCCGGTGCAGCATCCACAGCACCAGGCCGCTGAACAAGATCACAATGGCGCCGCCGACTAGTTCGATGATTTCCATGAAATGCGCGAGGCCGATCGACTGCTCGGCGCGCTGTGCAATCAACATTTTGCCGAAGGCGGCGATGTGTGTGAGATCGGCCGTCAGGGAGTTGGAGGCGGCGGTATTGGACAGAAACATGATCTGCTCGGCTTTTTTGTGGTTGGTGAAGTTATCGCGGCGCACCTGCTGCCAGTAGCCCTCGTAGGTGCGCGCGTTCGCTTTGGCCTGCGTGAGCAGTGCGGATTGCGGACGTCCGGCAAGCAGGGGCGTGAGACGCGCAAGCGCGGTGTTCAGCGCGCTTTGCGCTGTCAGGATCTGGCGCAGGGTTGCGGCGGACAGGGC
>JAJZZT010000547.1 GCA_021797415.1 Bacillota bacterium | reverse complement strand
AGTTCCACATTTCGTGTCCGATGCTCTAATCGGACACGAAATGTACTGTAACACGCCTGCCGGAATTGGGTTTATCCCATGTCCCCGAGCGTACGTTTTTGGGTACGTAAGGGAGCATTTCTGGCGATGGCTCCGCCAGCGTCAGGGAGTTCTGACCCCTTTTTGAACAACCTCTATAAGGATATGACGAACGCTGAAGATGCCGCCGCCATAGCAATCACTCTAGTACAGACCGTCCCGGGTGTCAACGAACGGCGCAGAGCGCAAATGAGGAAGGAAGCGAACGGCGACGCAGGGCGCGAACGGCGCACGATATATATAAGAGCCTGTTCAAAAAGGGGGCAGGGTTGACCCGCACAGTGCAAGAAAGCAGCCAGAAACGCGGACCGAGGGGACATGGGATAAAGTCCTCTTTGCAGGCGATAGGATTCCAGATATCGCGTTTGAGGTTTCCGTCAAACGCGATATCCACGCCATTCGCCTGCCGGAATTGGGTTTATCCCATGTCCCTGAGCGTACGTTTTTGGTACGTGAGGGAGCATTTCTGGCGATGACGCGGCAATGTGCCAGGGAGTTCTGCCCCCTTTTTGAACAACCTCTATAAGGATAGCAATATGCCGGAAGGGGTGGGATCGCACCAGTCACGCGCACAGCAGATAGAGCGTTTGGCTGAAGCCTCAAACGCTCTATCTTGAAAATGAGGGTCAGGGGCTAGCCGCCCGTATCCCTTTGCTCCTGCTCGGACACCGCTATCGCTAAACTCGCGACGAGCAAAGGGATACTGGCGACCCAGCAAACCTTGTCCATGGCGCGGAACTCGCCGGGCACAGGGCAGGGCGCCGGCCCAGCGAACCTTGTCCATGGCGCGGACATTATCCCATGTTCCCCTTGCGGACTTTATCACTGTTCCCCTTGGACGTGTGCGCGATGCGGGTTACTGCGGGTTTTGCTGCGACAGCGCGAGTTCGCCGAAGGCGACGAGTTTTCTGGTCAACTGGCCGCCGACCGTCCCCGCGTCCTTGGTCATGATCTGTCCCCAGTAGTCCTCGCTTCCCTGAAAAACGGGCAACCCGAGTTCGGCGGCGATCTCGTACTTCATGTCGTCCAGCGCCTTGTGCGCTCCCTTGATGATCTGTGTGAATCCGCTCGCCATGACGATCACTCTCCCCTGACGTGGTATGCTTGCGTCGACGAGCCTATTGTCCGCCGTCACGGTGAGCGTTACGACGTTACATTTTGTCGGATTCACCCCGTATCTTCAATGGAAACGAACCGGCGGCGCCGGTTTGAACCGCAGGGTCCAAGCCGTCTGACGCCCACATACGCAGGCCAAGCGCTTCACAGACGAAGTCTGTAGAGCAAATGTCAAACGAATGTCCACCTGGTCAGAGAACCAGCAACTCGCCTTTTTTCATCGGCCATGCGACTCCCGCCAGGCACGCCACGCGAACAGGGGAAGCGCCGTCTGACGGCGAAAACGGCGCGGTTCTTGCAGCAGGCGATACAGCCACTCAAGGCGGGCGCGGCGAATCGCGCGCGGAGCGCGTTTGACGTTGCCCGCGATCACATCGATCACTCCGCCGATGCCAATCGAAAGCGGCACACCCAGTTCGTCCTTGTATCGCTGAATGAACAAATCCTGGCGCGGTTGGCCGAGTCCCACCAGCAGAAGGTGTGGCGCGAAGGACCGCGCCGCCGCAAGAACCTCCGGCGTCTTTGCGTCAGAAAAAAATCCGTTGCGCCCATCGACAGCAAGAGACGGAAAGCGGGCGCGCACCGTTTGCAGCGCCTTTTGCAACGAGTCCTCAGCCGCGCCAAGGAAATATACACGCAGCCCGCGCGCGGCCGCGTGCGCCAGCAGGCGCTCGGTCAGTTCCGCTCCGGTCACGCGCTCCGGCAGCGGGGCGCGATACCAGCGCGAGGCGATTACTACGCCGATGCCATCCGCCGTCACAAGATCGGCGCGCTCCGCCGCCTTACGCAGTTCCGCCTGTTTTTGCGCGGCCATGACAAACTCCGGCCCCGCCGTGAGCACCACCCTGGGCTCTCCGCCCTCCATGTAGGCCGCGCAACGCGCGAACGCCTCGTCTTCCGTCACATGAGTAAAACGCACGCCGAGGATCGCTACCATTTTGCCGCTCCACACTTTCCATAGCGGAACAAGACCGTCGCCCGCAGAATCATTGTCACAAAGAAAGAACCGAACGCCTCAGGAGGAGTCCGGCTCAACTTCCTTAATCTATGTTACCAGGATAAGACCATATCTCTCAAGCTATATATATCCATCTATATTTGACGAACACCATACCCCGAACCCTGACCGCACGCACCCTAGAAAAACGCACCCCATATTTGCAACGCCACCCTGCCGGGAGAATGAACCGTGGGGGATTAGTATCCTAGGGGGGACTAGGAGGCGGTCCACTCTCCCTCAGCAGTGACTCCGAGCGATCCTCTCTCGTGCATTCACCGTCCGTGCGCGACCACTTTCGGCAGCCCGGCCATCGTAGCAAAATTCACTCTTAGACCCGAGGCTTTGCGTCCCTGCCTTTCAGCAGGTTTGCCTTTATCGAGAGGCCTCTCTGGAAACCATTATACAACCCTCGACAACATTTGACAAGGCTATGACGGAAAATGTGAGATAAATTTTAGGCGTCCGCTAATGTCAGAGCCAAGGATCAAGCCGTCAGAGCCAAGGATCAAGCCGTCAGAGCCAAGGATCAAGCCGCCGGAACCGGGATCAAGGCGTGAGTGCCGGGTTGAGAAAATCCGTGAAAACGATTGGATCCGCCGTCGAACCGTCCGGATTCTTCGCCGGCGCAACATAACGCTGTCCCGTGGTATAGACATTCCCGCCGGCGGTTTTCACCTCATACTGGATTTCAAGTTGCGTAACGCCGGACACGTTGACGGAGACCGGCGTTGGCGCCGCCCCGCCCTGGATCCACGGCGTCTGATTCAGAACATTGCCGTCGCCCACAAAGACCAAGCGCACGTACCCGTTAAAATTCTTGCTGAGATCGTCAACGGCAAACTGACCCGTGAGCGTCTGATACTGCCCCGCCAAGTTGTAGTCAATCCCGGGAATCTGCGATGTCTGGCCGGGCATGACGCCCCATTCGATGGTGGAGGCGCCCGGATAGAGCTGGCCGATGACGGTAGCCGGCCATTGATTGGTCAACTGTCCATTTTTGTACAACGATGAATTGGCGAAATCCCCAAGCAGGGACGTCGGTTTCAATGTGAGCAGTGACGTTTCGGTCGCGGGCAACGCCGATCCGGCGGTCGGCGTGAAGTTGACATTACCCGCACTGTCCACAGTCGCGGACAGTCCCGTCGCATGTTCATAGGCGGCTGTGGTCGCCGGCACGTCCGCATATCCCTTCCCGTTCGTGATGCCGTTTTGCAGGGCCGTGCCATTGTAGAAAACGCGCAGCGGCAACGCGGGCGGCGGCGCCGTGACAATCACTGCGGCCGGCTTGTTCACCCAGCGGACATTCGCTCCCAGTGCATGCGCCACCGTGCTGATGGGAACGTAGACATTTCTATTGTAGATCAGCGGTTGCGCGGTGAGCGCCACGGCGCGACCGTTCAATTGAACGCCGATATTGTCAAATTCGGCGCGCAACATCTGGACTCCCGTCGAAGCGTACGAGGCGCCGGCAAACAACAGCGCGCTTGTCGCGATGCCGAGCAGGACACTCATTTTCGGTTTCACAGCATCCACCCCCAGTTTAGAGGACATGGGACAAGCCAAATCACATGTCCTTCAGGCGTGTGTTCCAGACACAGTTTACATCTTAATGAGGTTGTTCAAAAAGTGGGCAGAACTCCCCGGCGCATTGCCGCGTCATCGCCAGAAATGCCCCCTCACGTACCCAAAAACGTACGCTCGGTCCGCATTTCTGTCTGCTTCCAAGGGGACATGGGATAAAGTCCACTGCAGATTCGGTTGATCCCATGTCCCATTGCACTGCGTGGGTCAACCCTGCCCACATTTTGAACAGGCTCTTAATGTACATTGACACTGGCGAAGTCCACGTTGACCGCGTATCCGGCGGGCATCGGCTGGCCCATGGTGTACACCTTTGCGCCGATTTTGACGGAGAAACTGATCGTGAGCAGGTGAATGCCCGACACGTCCACACTCACAGGCGCCGCCGGTTGGTGCAGTCCCATCCACGGCGACTGGTACAACTGCTTGCCGTCGCCCGTGATGGTCAACCGCACCTGCTCCTTGCCGTCCGACGCGTCGTCAAGGCCAAAATTGCCGGTGAGCTGCGTGTACTTGCCCTGGAGATTGTACTCGACGCCGGGCACCTGCGAGCCGCCCTGGGTCGACGACGACCAGACAAGACTGTTCGAGTTCGGATACGGCACGCCGTCGATGCGCGGCGCGCCGTCCGCCCAGCCGTATGTGGGACCGGCGAACTGCGGATGCAAGACGGCGTAGGCGCCGTAATCGCGCACATCATAGAACGCCTGGATGGGCATGCCGGTCGTGGGGCCGCTGCCGATGTATGCGACATGCTGGGCGAAATTCACATAATACGGTTCATTGAGCGCGGTGGCCAGAGCGAAGGCCGACACGTACGGCTGTCCGCGATAATATGCGGTCTGCGTTCCTGTATACACGGGAAGACCGGCGTAACTCACCGTTCCGCGCCGGATCGCCGCTGGCGGGTTGGCGGCAAGCATTACCTCCCGTTTCGCGTTGTTCCAGGCGACCGAGGCGCCGAGACCGTGGGCAACCGCGCTGATCGCCACATAGACGTTATGGTTATAGATGAAGGGCTGGGCCGCCGTGTGGATCGTCGCGCCGTTGGTGAGCAATTGGATGTTCGCATAGTGCGCGGCGATGGTCGACATCCCCGTGCTGGCGTACGTCAGACCGCCGAAGCACAGCGTCCCGACACCGAGGCCCACCGCGTAGCCCGTCAGCGCTCGTTTCCACTTGTTCATCGCGCTTTGCCTCCTGTCGAAAAGTCACATCTTATGATACTGGTTTGCGACGGATGGAACAATGTCAATATTGGTCTGCCGAACCAGCGTCAATTGTTAGAAATCGTTTGACATCGGAAGTTGCATGATGCTATGCTATAAGTGCACACTAATAAGTAAGTACGCGTGTACTACTGTAGGGGGACTCGGACAGTGCAAGGAACTGTAAAGTGGTTCAATGGCGAGAAGGGCTACGGTTTCATCCGGGTGGATGGCGGAAACGACGTATTTGTCCATTATACCGCGATCAACGGCGATGGCTACCGTACACTGGAAGAAGGGCAACAGGTTGAATTTGACATCGTGGAAGGCCAACGCGGCCCGCAGGCGGCCAACGTCACCAAACTGTGAGCTTGCCTTAGACACCTGAAGCGATTCGGCGACCGGCTCAGCGCAGAGCCAGTCGCCTTCTTTATGGCTGCTGCCGCGTCGCAAAGTTCTCGCTCCCCCCGCCGGACAACCGGCACCGCCAAATTAACCGCAAACGACGACATTCGCCAGACATCGCCCCGGACAACCGGCCCTTTACGCGAACAGCGCCACGGCCCTCCTGCAGGAGGGCCGTGGCGCCGAGACAGACAGATGTCCGTCAATACGCGAATTGCGCCTGTGTATTGGTCACGTTCGTCCCCGCCACCGTCGCCACGATCGAATCGACCACGTCGTTGTCGTTGTCCGCCGTGCTGCTTGATGTATAGTCGACCGTCACCTGGCCGTTCGGTCCTGTGGGCAACTGGACCACGGACAACGATCCGACCGACTCTCCAACCTCGGCCTGCGCTTCGGACGTCGTGCCGACTGCCTGGCGGAGCGAGAAGTCGACCGTCGCGTTGGGAACTACATTGCCGTACTGATCCTTCACCGTGTAGGTGACCGCCGACAGTTGGGACGGCCCGACATTCGCCACGGCCGTTGAAGAACTGGTGATGCTATACGGCGCGGCTGGATTGACTGTGAGAACAAACTGCGGGCTGCTCACCGTGGCGCCGTTCGCCACTACCGTGATCGCCGCTTGGCTCACGGCTGCCGTGGGCTGTACCGTCACGCTGAACGTGCCATTCCCCGCCGTTTGCGTCTGGGCCGACACACCGTCAACCGTCACGGACACGGATGCCCCGGCCATCACCGTGTTTGCCGTGCTGTAGACCGTGCCGGACACAGTGACATTCTGACCCGCCGTGACCGTGGCCTGCGAGACAGACAGCTTACTGGCTGTTCCCGAAGGTGTGGTTGTCGATCCGCCGCCGTTTTGCGAGCTGGGCGGTGTCGTCGGGGTGCCGGGTGTACCCGTCGGGGTGCCGGTAGACGCCTGACTGCTCAGATATCCGTCGATTCGCATGAGACCGTGCAACAGTTGCGCGCTGGCCTGTGCGTACGAGTGAAGCAGCGACCACAGGACGCGCTCACCCTCTGTCGTCACCCGGCCGTTCGCGCCGGACTGCAGATCCGTCTCAACTCGCGCGTACAGCGCCGCGTACCGACCCTCCGCCGCCTGCAGTTTCGCCTGCATCTGCTGGAGCGACTGCGCCGAATCGGCGCCGGACGATCCGATTTCAATTTTGCCGAGACCAAATGCATGCAAGATGGCGTTCATCCAGCCAAACGCCGCATCGCCATGATCATTGCCCTTGCCATGGTCGTCCTGCTGCCGCTGCGACGATTGTTTGACCTGTTCCTGCAGTTTTGCGGAGAGATCGCGCACCTGCGCAATCAGGGAGAGCAACTGCTGACGCGTCTGAGCGGAGGACATCTGGTTGACCGCAGCCTGAATCTGCTGTTCGATCGTCACGTCTGCCGAAGTATTGACCGGGGCCGTCTGCGCACCGGCCGCCGCACTCGTCTGGATGGCCGCCGTCAACGCGGCCTGGACCTTCTGTTCGTCCGCCTGAATGAGCGGGTTGTAGTACGCCGCCGCCTTATTCAGCGCGGCGATGGTGCCCTGTACGCGTACCTGGAGGCCCATCTTCTCGCCGTGATCCCCATGGTCGTGTTCCTTGTGCCCGTTTCCATGCTCTTGCTGGCCATTGCCGTGTCCATATCCCTGCCCATGATGGCCCGAATCGGCCAACGCGAATCCCGGCGCGAACGCGATACTCAGCGTCAATGCCGCCGCGGCGGCGAGACCTGCCCTGCGCATTTTCCCCTTCATCCGTAAACCTCTCCCTTTTGCGTCACTGGGTTTCCCGCACCCGTGCGCCTGTATACTCCCTGAAGCACTGTCCACGCCATCCACCACGTTCAGCGCTTTTGTCGCAGCGAAAGCTTCATGACACAGGCATTCGCGAGCAGTGAATTCTTTGTGTCCGTCGGAGCGAAAATGTCTACCACAAAAATGTCTTCTGCCAGTCGTCGTCATTCCCTTTGCTCCTGCTCGGACACCGCTATCGCTAAACTCGCGACGAGCAAAGGGGATGACGACGCCCCGGCAAACCTTGCCCTTGGCGCTAAACTCGCGACGAGCAAAGGGGATGGCGACGCCCCGGCAAACTTTGCCCATGGCGCTAAACTCGCGACGAGCAAAGGGGATGGCGACGCCCCGGCAAACCTTGCCCATGGCGCTAAACTCGCGACGAGCAAAGGGGATGGCGACGCCCCGGCAAACTTTGCCCATGGCGCTAAACTC
>JAJZZT010000390.1 GCA_021797415.1 Bacillota bacterium | reverse complement strand
TCCGATCTAGGGGACGGGGAGTCGATTTGCTGATTCTCCTTCTTTTCGGAGAAAGGACGGACTGTCGAGATGAAGCATAAACGCGATGGAATGAATCAGGGCAAACGGACAGGGACCTCCGGTGAGGGCGGACTCTGGATGCGTTCGGCGTTGGGCGCATTTGTCGTGGGCTTGGGACTGACCGGGGTCGGAGTCCCTGTCGTTTTGGCCCATTCGAGCCAAAGCGGATCGTCCCTGGGCAGCGAGGCAATCCAACTCACCCGCCTGTGGGCTGAAGGCCGCGCGGCGGCCGTCGAAGCGCATTTTGACCCTGCGATGAAATCAGCCGCTCCCGCCACCGCCCTCGCCGGCCTGTGGAAGGAACTCGTCGGCACGAAGGGGGCGTATCAGGAGACAGGGACTGTGCAACTCATCCCGACGAGTACCGCTCACACAGCGGTGGTTACGGTGGATTTCCAAAAGGGACGCGTGGGATTGGCGTGGAGTTTTTCCCCAACAGGCTATGTCACGGGACTGCACTTGGTGGCTCCGCCGACGTCGGCATCATCCACAGCCGTTTGGCAGCGTCCGTCTTATGATCACCCGGCTGCTTTTCGCCGGGTCCAGGTGAACATCGGCTCGGGATTCCTGCGCGTGCCGGCACAACTGGACGTGCCCATCGGACGCGGACCGTTCCCGGGTGTCGTCTTGATTCCCGGATCAGGGCCGGAAAACCTGAATGAACAGGTTTCGCACGGTCCAGAAGAACCGTTTCGCGACCTCGCGGACGGACTGGCCTCGTCAGGAATTGTAGTACTGCGTTACGATAAACCTACCTACGCCAATCCGTCCGCGTTTGAAGGGGCGGCGCATGTCGCGCGCGTGACCCCTTTTGTTACAGACATTCAGGATGCCCAGGCGGCGGCCGTGTGGCTGTCGCACAACCCGGACGTGAAGCCGGGACGCGTTTTTCTCCTGGGCCACAGCCTGGGAGGAGCGATGGCGCCGCTGGTCGCCCGGCGCGTTCGCGCCGTGGAGGGATTAATTCTGTTGGCTGCGCCGGCGCGGCCCCTTGCCTCTTATCTGGTCCCGCAGGAACGCTATCTCGCTGGCTTACACGGACCCCTGGCACCCGGAGAGACACAACAACTGCGCCAGTTGGCTGGCCAGGTGAAACGCGCGCTAAGCCCCACCTTGACGGCGCAGGTCCCGAATACGGCGCTTCCATTTGACCTGCCCGCAGGTTACTGGCAGTTCTACCAGCACTACTCGGCCACACGGACGGCCGCCTCCCTTCACCTGCCCATGCTGCTGCTGCAGGGAGGACGGGATTATCAGGTGCCGCCGTCCGACCTCCGCCTGTGGCAGACGGCGTTGGTCCACCACCAGCGCGTGACGTTTCATCTCTTCCCCGGCTTGGATCACTTGTTTGTACCGGTGACTGGACCGAGTACGCCGGCGGATTATCTGCGCCCAGGGCATGTGTCTCCTGAAGTGATTCATGGGATCGCATCGTGGATCCACGAGCAATCCCCCGTCACCCATTCCGTTCACTGATGCATGGAATGCGCGCGAGGAACGCGCACACAAGGTGTATCGTGCCGCTTGAACGAACTGCCCGCGCATTCCCCCTCTTAGGCGCGAAGCGCCAAGAGGGGATCAAGCAGGTCGTCAGTTGAAATCGAGTTGACAGCGGCAACAGTATATACACCTCCGACCAGAAGGTGGCTCGTATTGCACTCTGCTTCTTGATTCACGGACGCAGTAATGCCAATGCGAAATAGGCTCGCCGCCTCCGAACAATGCGTCAGCCGCCATCTGTCAGTCGATGACCGCCAGCAGGTCTCCAACCTGGACCGCGTCCCCCACCTGCACCGCGATTTCCTTGACCGTTCCATCCTGAGCCGCCTGCACCTGCACTTCCATCTTCATGGCCTCCGTGACGAGGAGGAACTGGCCCGCCTTGACCACGTCTCCTTCTTCCACGTTGATGCTGACCACGGTCCCGGAAATGGATGCGCCAACCTCGCCCTCCTTGGCCGGATTCGCCTTGCGCCGCTGAAGCCGTTCCCCCCGTCCAGCCGGATGCCAAAGCCGCCGCCCGTCCTGTACGCGACGTCAATCATGCCGATCACAAGAGTCACTATCAATCTGTCACGGCTCCTCTTGATGCAGACGATACCAGCCTCGCGTATTTGCTCAATATTCCTCTGGTGTAACGAGGAGGAGGTTGGCTCCATTCTTTCAAGCGGATGGACAATTCTTCATCCGTTACGGCTACTGAGAGTTCCTGCGTCTCACTATCAATCGTGATCTGATCGCCATCGTTGAGGAGGGCAATGGGGCCGCCGACTTGTGCTTCCGGTGAAACGTGACCCACCACCAAGCCGTGCGTACCGCCGGAAAAACGCCCATCGGTAATCAGCCCCACCGTTTCACCCAGTCCCTTGCCAATAATAATGGCAGTAATAGAGAGCATTTCCGACATCCCCGGCCCACCTCTCGGTCCCGCATAGCGGATGACAATAACATCTCCGGACTTCACCTCATTGTTCAAAACAGCTTTCGTTGCTTCTTCCTCCGTATCAAAAACCCGTGCCGGTCCGGTAAATCTCTTCACGCGTAAGCCGGACATTTTGGCAACAGACCCTTCCGGCGCCAAATTCCCTCGCAATACAAAGAGCGGACCGGTCTCCAAAATGGGGCGATCGAGCGGACGAATGATCGCTTGCCCTTCTTTGAGCGGCGGTTGAACAGAGAGATTCTCGGCAAGTGTCTGACCCGTAACGGTGAGGCAATCGCCATGAAGAAGCCCTGCTTCGAGCAGTAATTTCATGACAGCGGAGACACCCCCGACTTCATAGAGATCCTCCATCACGTAACGTCCGCTCGGCTTCAGATCGGCTATATATGGAACCCGTTTGCGAATTCTTTCGAAATCATCAAGCGTAAGGTCAACGTCAACGGAGTGGGCGATGGCCAACAAGTGAAGGAATGCATTGGTCGAACCTCCAAGTGCCATCACGATCGTAATCGCATTTTCAAACGCCTCTTTCGTCATAATGTCTCTCGGATAGATTCCCTTTCTCAGAAGATCGACGACCGCGTAGCCAGCTTGATCACAGTCATCGCGTTTTGCTGAGGCTTGTGCCGGATGGGAAGCACTTCCCGGCAAACTCATCCCCATCGCTTCGATAGCAGACGCCATTGAATTCGCGGTATACATGCCGCCACAGGAACCGGCCCCCGGACAGGCGTGACATTCGATATCATGCAGTTGTTCACGATCAATATCGCCCGCATAATACTGCCCCACTGCCTCAAATACGGAGACAATGTCAATGTCCTTCCCTTCTTTGGACTTCCCCGATGAAATGGTTCCCCCATATACAAAGACGGAGGGCACATTTAACCGTCCGATTGCGATCATGCATCCGGGCATATTCTTGTCGCAACCACCTATTGCAACAAGTCCGTCCAGTCGTTCTGCACTGACAACCGCTTCAATCGAATCGGCAATCACTTCACGGCTTGGCAGTGAATAGCGCATGCCTTCATGACCCATGGAGATCCCATCGGAGACCGTAATCGTATTAAAGACAAGCGGTTTTCCCCCTCCCTTTCTCGCGCCTTCTTTGGCCTGCAATGCCAGTGTGTCGATATGCATGTTGCACGGAGTCACTTCGCTCCATGTGCTGGCAATGCCGATCATCGGTTTCTTGAAATCTTCATCCGTAAACCCAACAGCCCGCAACATCGCCCGATTGGGGGAACGGTTTTCCCCTTCGCTGATGACAACGCTGCGAATCCGCAGATCGTCGTCGTGCGCTTGACCCATGTCGTGTCATCCTTTCTTCGTGTCCATCTTTCGTCCATCGCGCATCCATCACGCCGGGAATCGGGCGCGGACGGCCGCCGCCGCCGCTTCCCGGTCGTCAAACGGAATCTGGGTGCGGCCGACGATCTGATGTGCTTCGTGCCCTTTCCCGGCAATCAGGACGACATCCCCCGGTTGCGCGATCGCCACCGCGCGCCAAATGGCTTCCCTCCGGTTCGTGCAGCGCTCATACCTGCCGGATATCCCCGCCACGCCACGCTCCATGTCATCCAGGATCTTCTCTGGATCCTCGGTGCGCGGGTTGTCACTGGTGAGAAGCACGACATCGCTGCCCTCCACCGCAACTTGAGCCATCTTGGGACGTTTGTCGTGGTCCCGGTCCCCGCCAGATCCCACCACCGTGATCACCCGGCCAGTCGCCCATTCCCGGATCGTGGTCAATACGTTCCACAAACCATCCGGGGTATGTGCGTAGTCGATCAGAACCGTGAATGGCTGACCCCATTCGATCCGCTCCAAGCGGCCCGGTATCCCGAACACCTTCTCCAACGCGCGCGTCATTCGTGACAAGCCGATGCCTTCAACGAGCCCAACGGACAGGGCGGCGAGCGCATTATACACGTTGAAGCGGCCCGTGAGACGAAGCAACACGTCCGTCTCTCCGGCAAACGTGGTCACGTGAAACCGGGTGCCGTTCGCTTCGACGCGGATCTCCGTGGCCCGTACGTCGGCCGGCTCCCTGATTCCGTACGTCACACACTCCATGACAGTCTCTCGCCGATACAACACCGTCGCATCGTCATCCGCATTTAACACCGCACAAGCCGTCGACCCCCGATCTTTACCGTACGCATTGCCAAGGCGCGAAAACAGCCTTCCCTTGGCGACCCGATAATTCTCCATCGTGCCGTGAAAATCGAGGTGGTCCTGAGTGAGATTCGTGAATACGCCGATATGAAATCGCGTGCCTGCCAGCCTGCCCAGTTCGAGAGCGATCGACGACACTTCCAAAATGCCGTAGTCGCAGCCCTCGTTGACCATTTCTGCCAACGCGGCTTGCAGATCAATCGCCTCGGGAGTGGTGTTCACCATCTCTCCCGTTTGGTTGCCAATCCGTTTGCCGATCGTTCCAAGGAGTCCCGTTTTCGCGCCATGGTCCAAAAGGATCGCTTCGATCAGATGCGTCACCGTGGTTTTTCCGTTCGTCCCGGTCACCCCAATGACCGAGAGACGCGATGAAGGATCCCCGTAGAACTGGGTGGCTAAAATTCCGGACGCAGCACGCGTGTCCGGAACCACAATCTGCGGCAGCGAGAGTTCTGGCAGATACGTCTCCACCACGAGAGCCGCCGCACCGTTTCTGGCCGCGTCTCCGGCAAAAGCATGGCCGTCGACCGTGCATCCGCGGATCGCGACAAAGAGGGACCCGGGCCGGACCTGGCGGGAATCCGCCGTGAGATGTGTAATCTCCGGGTCTTGCAAGCCGTTCCGTTGACACATCACAAAAGACTGCACGATATGGGAAAGTCTCATCCAATCACCTCTCCTTCGCATCCGGAGACCCTCGCGTCATATCGCCCGTACATCTCGGCAGATTTATCCGTGCACCGCCGAGAATCCCGGCACGCCGTCGAAAAGATACAGGTTCTCCGTCTTGATGGGGTCAAACCCCGATTCCGTCACACGCTTGAGCAGTTCCACCACGTGACCGGGCGCGGTGACTTCTCCCTCATTGCCCAGAAACCGACATCGCCAGTGGTCCGTGCAGAATGTCTCTGGCAGTCCGTTCGGCCAGACCTTTACGCCGCGGTTCGTGATGACACGTAATTGCAAGGGACCCGCCGACATCTGACTGAGCGCGCTGCCAAGGTCATTCGGAGAACCGTGATCCCAATCCAGGAAGACATCGACGCCCACGAGACGCTTTATTGATTTTTTGTGAGCCTCATTCCTTCGCCACAGGAACATGCTCTGTGACGCCGCGTAAGACACAGGTTGAAGCATTTCGGGCGCCTCTCCCAACCGGCGGATGACGGCGGTCGCAAACTCGGTTGTGCCCGCCCTCTGCCGACTGACCCCCTCCTTGAAGATGTCGTACGTATGAATACCGTCCTCCATCGTCTTCAACCAAGCGTTGTGCACCTGTGTGGCGACCTCGGACTGGCCGATATGCACCAACAGCATCACCGCAGCGAGCAACAACCCCGACGGATTCGCAAGGTTTTGTCCCGCGCGGCGCGGCGCCGAGCCGTGAATGGCCTCGAACATTGCGCACTGTTCACCGATATTGGCCGACCCGGCCAACCCCACCGACCCGGCAATCTGCGCCGCCACGTCAGACAACACATCGCCGTACAGATTCGGCATGACGATGACATCGAAGTTTTCGGGTGTATCCGCCAGTTTCGCCGCGCCGATATCGACAATCCACGTTTCATTCTCGATGTCGGGATAGGCTGCGGCCGTTTCATCAAATACCTTGTGAAAAAGCCCGTCGGTAAGTTTCATGATGTTGTCCTTGACGAAACACGTGACCTTCTTACGACCGTTGACACGGGCGTATTCGAATGCGTAGCGGATGACCTTTTCCGACCCCGGACGCGTGATGAGTTTCAGGCATTGGTACACCTGATCCGTTTGCCGGTGCTCAATGCCGGCGTACAAGTCTTCCTCGTTTTCGCGGACGATAACCACGTCCATGGCGGGGTGTTTCGTGTCGACAAACGGATGGTAGGACACGCTCGGGCGCACGTTGGCGTACAGCCCCAATGCCTTGCGAATCGTGACGTTCAGACTCTTGTACCCGCCCCCCTGCGGTGTTGTGATCGGCGCTTTGAGAAACACCTGGGTCCGGCGCAAGGAATCCCATGCGCCAGGATCCATCCCGGTCTCGACACCGCTCAAATACACTTTCTCGCCGATTTCCACCGTCTCGATCTCAATGTTGGCCCCGGCTGCCTCCAAAATGCGCAACGTCGCCGCCATAATTTCCGGCCCGATGCCGTCTCCGTAGGCGACGGAGATAGGGGTTCGTTGTCCCATGGTCGCATTCTCCATTCTGTTGACTCACTATTGATTCACTCTGTTCCAAACGGGCCCCACAACAGGGCGCCTTCACAGCAAAACCACGCTCCGACTCCAGGACAGCCCAATTCCAGTTCCACCGCATGCTCCTTGTCCGGTCAAACCCCTCCGATGATGAGCGTCTCGCGGCCGTCGAAGTCCGAGTTGAGCGATGCTTCCTTGTGGTCGTCCCCAATCTCCGCAGGTCCATTCGAACGGAGCGCAATCCTCTCCATGATCCCCCTACTTTCGGGTCAGCCCCGCCCATGGGCCGCGAGTGTTCGGCGCAGCGGCCCTACCAGGTAACACGATCCCGTGATGAGCAGCAGTTCCCCGGCCCGCAGCATCCGGCGGGCCTCTGCGAGTGCCTCCTCCGGTTCCGGTTCAACAACGACCGTCAGGTCCGGTGACAGCATCTCCGCCAAACAGACCGCATCCAGAGCGCGTGGACTTCTGGGCGTGGTCACCACAGCGATGCGCATATGCGGCAAGAGAGGGCGAATGGATGGGACCACTTCTTTGTCCGTCAGCATCCCCAATACAGACACTGCCTTGCGTCCCGGAAAATAATCACGTAAGGCGGCTGTCAGAGCAGCCATGCCGGCTTCGTTGTGAGCACAATCCAGCACCACAGGAACAGGCGCATCGGCATCCCATACCTCGAAACGCCCCGGCCATCTGACGCGGCGCAATCCCTCCCGGATGGCCTCATCAGAGAGCCGCAATCCCTGTTGCCGCGCCGCCTCCAGCGCCTCCAACGCCACAACCGCGTTTTGCGCCTGAT
>JAJZZT010000439.1 GCA_021797415.1 Bacillota bacterium | reverse complement strand
GCAAAGTTTGCCGGGGCGCTAAACTCGCGACGAGCAAAGGGGATGGCGACGCCCCGGCAAACCTTGCCCATGGCGCTAAACTCGCGACGAGCAAAGGGGATGGCGACGCCCCGGCAAACTTTGCCCATGGCGCTAAACTCGCCGGGCAATAGGGCAGGGCGCCGGCAAACTTTGCCCATGGCGCTAAACTCGCCGGGCAATAGGGCAGGGCGCCGGCAGAAAAGCACAGAAAAAGCCCCCGCGGGACAGAGCATGCGCTCCGTCTCGCGGGGGCAGACTGTAACCATTGCAACGAGACACTCTCACGACACGGATGGGTCCCCGGTTGCTATGTCAACGCCGCGCCGTGCCGGGGTGCCGTTCGATCACGTGGCGGTCGATCACGTGCTGGACGAAGATGAACTGGATGTCGGCGCCAATGTTGCCTGAGGCAGCACCGTCGTCGAACTCGGGTTCACGTAGTAGACCGGGACGCCGCTGCTGCCGGCCGGAAGCTGCACCGACGACACGTTGCTGCCGGTCGAACTCAGGCGGAAGTTGCCTCCGGCGCCGTTGTCCGACAGATTGAACGTCTGCGCCGCCGCGCCTTCGATCACCGAGTTGCCCTGCGAGTCGACCGGCCGCAGGAACAGTTGCACCGGCTGCTGGGCCGTGACGGACAGTTCGTTCGCGCTCGTGACCTCCTGCCCGCTTGAATTGAAGAGAGCCGCTCCCGTCGCCGCGCCCGCCACGATGTTCATCGACGCACTGCCCGTAACATTGCCCGTACCGACGCTCAGATCCTGCACCGAAACGGTTGCCGGGCCGGCCTGCGAGGCGGTCGCGTTGAACGTCACCGTGCCTGCGCCGGAGCCTTGCGTCGGGACGTTCACAGTGTACACATTGGCCGTCGAGGTGGCCTGGATGCCGGCGCCCTGCGGATTGGTCAAACCGGCCGGCAGAGTGATCTGCAGCAGGTCGCCGTTTGTGCTCGCATTGCCGTACGCGTCCTGCGGCGTGATGGTGACCGTCACCGTGTCGCCCGCCTGCGCCGTCGTCGGGCTGTTCAGGTACACCGAGTTGTTGCCACTGTACGTCGCCGTATCCTGCATGCCGATTTTGAGGCTGGTCGGCACGATGTTCACCATGTTGATGCGGACCGGGCTGGCGGAGACCGCCTGGCCGTTCACCTGGTCGGCCGACACGTTCCACGCGTCGCCGGGCGCATGGCTGCCGACAAACGGCAGCGTGATCTGGCCGTTCGAGTTGCTGGTGGCCGATACGACGCCCGAGGTCGAACCGCCCAGCGTCGCCGTGTCACTGCCCGCCGCGTTGGTCACGGTGAACTGCACCGGCACATTGGCCTGCGCCACCGGGTTGCCATACGCGTCCTCGATCTGCGCGACGATGTTCGTCGTGTTGTTGGCCATCGGCAGATCGACGTTCGCGGCCGGCGAGGTGATCGCCACCTTGGAAGCCGATGCGGCCTGGATCGTAAAGTTGATGCTGGCCGGCGTCAGGTTGTCGCTGGAGAACACCTTGAGCGTGTAGCTGCCGGCCTTGGTCCCTGATACAGTGACCTGATTGCCGGAAACCTGGGCCGAGACGCCCGATGTAATCTGCGTGCTGCCCTGCCAGACCTGGGCCGAAAAGCCGGAGTTGTTCGGATCGGAAACCGTGTTGCCGTTGGCGTCCACGGTTGTCACGTCGAAGATGCCGCCGCTGGAACCCGCCGTGATGGTGCCGCTGCTGTTCGGATTGACCGCCACGTGCACGGCGGCCGGGCTGCCCACCACCGTGGACTGGATCTGCGCGCTGCCGCTCTGCAGCCCTTGCGACGACGCCGTCACCGTGATCGCGCCGGACTGCCCTTGTACAGACTGGATCATGCCGGAGACCGCAGAGTTCGATGAACCGTTGCCCACGTACGCCGTGCTCGTGGCCGTGTTCGATGTGAACTGGCCGGGTCCGGAGACGGACAGCGTCACGGGATACACGCCGGTCAGCATCGGCTGGCCGTTCTGGTCGAGCACCTGTACGGTGAAGGCGTCCTGTGTTGACTGGTTGTTTTCCACAGTTGTCGCGGACGGCACAACTTTCAGCGACGCGGCCTGTTGCGCGACTTCCGTAACCGACACCTGGGCGGACGCCGCCGTGCCATTGGACGAAAGCGCCTGCGAGGAGCCTGTCTGCACAATGTCCGTGCCCGTGATCGTATCGGACGAACCCGCGAGCATGTTCGCCTTCAGGTTGATCTTCGCCACACCGTTTGTCACCGGAACATTGGTCACGCTGCCCGATGTCGTCCCCGTGCTCGTGACCAACTGGCCCGACGTGTCCGTGAATGTCATCGTCCCGTTGAAATTCGTGACAGGATTGCCGCTCCCATCGACAATCTGCGCGATCACCGTGTCACCCGACTGGCCGTCCGCCACAAACGACGACTGGCTCGTGGAGAGTTTCACGCCCGCCGCCTGGCCGTACACCGTGATGGTGAGCGGCGAGGACGTCACCCCGTCGATCGTCGCCGTGACGTTGTATGTGCCCGCCGCGGTCGCGACAAACTGCCCGCTGCTGCTGACAAACGCGTTCTGCGTGGCCGCGCCGTTGCTCGTGACCGCATACGTGACGGGCGCCGAACCGTAATTGTACGGATTGCCGCTGGCATCCTTCATGGAGACGGACAGCGCCTCGTTGGTGTTCCCCGCCATCGTCGAACCGCCGGACAGCGTCACCGTCGCGCCCGTGGGCGTCTGGCCCTGCGTCTCGAACTTGAGGATGTTGGCCAGAACCACCGACGCGCTTGCGCGGTTCAGATAGATCTGGTTCTGATTGGACGGGATGCCGTTAAACAGGCCGATCGACTTGGCGTACGCCAGCGGAGCCATGCCGTTTGTCGTCTTGATCAGGCCGGCTTTTTCAAACGCCGCGACGAAAAACGACGCCGCGTCGCCCCATGACGCCTGGTAGTTTTCATTGAACCGGCTGTGCAATTTCACGTTGATCCAGAACGGGTTGATCCAGCCCGCCTGCTGCGCCGCCCCGATGTAGTTGTAATCCCAGTTGCGCGGAGGAATGTCGGAATAGTATTGCGCGTGCGCGCCCGGCTGGACATGCGTCACGCTTTTGGCCACATTCAGGAAATAGGCGAGGAACTGCCCGCGCGTCACCAGCGCGTTCGGACGGAACGTCCCGTCGCTGTACCCGTGGATGAAGCCCTGCTGCGTCAATGTGATGATGTCCTGCTGTGCGAAGTTGCCGCTGATATCCGTGTAATTCGCGGTCGTGGCCGCGAACGCCGCCGGAGCGAAACTGCCCGCGAGCAGAGCTGCCGCGGCAATGCCGGAAAGCGTACGTTTCATAGAACGAAATCTCCTCTCGCTGGGATTGGGGGCTGCCTGTCATTCCGCAACCCATCATATCAGACTGCCGGTAGAATACCACCGGTATTATGTCGCTAGCGCGGCACAATGTGCCTCGATGTCCCGCCAGTTGGCAAACCGCCGGACCACGTCTTCCTCCACCAGGGAGGAACCGCGCTGCACCTCGATGAACGTAAGCTGGGTCAGAGCCCGGATCGCGTGCCACTGGTCGGGCGGAACGCGGACAACATCGCCCGGCGCAATCTCCGCCCGCCGCGTCCCGAGAAACAACTCTCCCGTTCCTTCGATGACCGTCCACACCTCTGTACGCATGAGGTGCTTGTGATAACTGATATTCCTGCCCTCCGAGAGCACGACCGTCTTGGTCAAAACCTCCGCGCCGTCTTCGAGCCTGGTGTAATCCAGTACGCGGTAGTACCCCCAGCGCCGCTCCTCATACATCGGGCGTCCGGGGTACCGCAGCTTGCCCAGCACCTGCTTCAGATGCCCACTCTGTTCTTTGTCCGCCGCCAATATGCCGTCCGGCGTCGCGACCACCATCACGTTTTGCAGTCCGATCGCCACCAGCGGAATGCCCAGTTCATTGATGATGTGCGAGCCTGAACAATTGGCGGCCGCACCGAGGCCCGCCACCTCCGCCGACATCTCTTCGGCCAGCGTCTCCCACGTCCCGAGGTCTTTCCACATCCCCCGGTAGACAGTCACCGCGATCGACGCCGCCTGCTCCACGACTTCATAGTCGAAGCTGCGCCGGACCAGTTCGTCGTAGCGCATCGACAATTCTCCATAGCTATACGGATACGCTTCCCGTCTTAAAATCTCCTTTATATACCCCGCTCGGAAACAGAAGACTCCGCAATTCCAGAGCGCCCCTTCGGCCAGCAACCGCTCGGCCGTCTCGCGCGGCGGTTTCTCGACAAAACCGGCGGCGCGCAGGTAACCGTCGCGGTCCGGTTCCACATCATTGGCGCCCGCCTGCTGTTCGAGGGCGGCGAATCCTGCCTGAAACGCTCCGTCGCCCATCTGTTGCGAGAGCGTGGCGGATGTCGCCGCGACCTCATCGGACGCGCCGCGGCGCACTCTGATGTAGCCGAACTTGCTTGAAGGCTCGGTCGGAGCCACTCCGAGCAGCGCGATTTCGGCCCCGGATTCGCGCAGCACGCGCTCCAGGTCCCTGAGCGCGACAAAAAATTCATCGTCGACGTACGGATCGACCGGCAACACCACAACCGTTTCATCGTCGGCCGCTCCCTGGACATCGGTCAGGTACAGCGTCGCCAGGGCGATCGCCGGAAACGTGTCGCGCCGTGCGGGTTCGACGATCATGGGCACATCGCCGATCTGCGACTCGATCATTTCCACCTGTGCTTTCGATGTGCAGATGAAGGCGTCATCCGCCAGGCCGGCGCGCTGCATTTGCCCCCACACGCGCTGCACCATCGATCGCGACCGCCCTTCGCCATCGGTCAACACCCGCAAAAACTGCTTCGACCGGCTATCGTTGGACATCGGCCAGAGGCGCTTCCCCGACCCTCCCGACAGCAGCACAAATTTCATCGTCAGTCCTCCGTTGGCCTTCCGCCATTTCGCGGTCTGTCTGAAACCATGCGGCCGTCCCCGTCTCTGTCGCCGCACGGTCGCCTTTTTGCAGGACCGGCGACCGGCGACCGTTCAATTTGATTATAGCATGGACAAGCGGAAGTCTAGCATATGTTGGCAGGATTCTCCGGAAAATGTCCGGCCACAGCCCGACGACCAAGGATCCAGGCTTGTCCAATCGGCAGAAACATTGTGCAATACGGGCCAGGAGACACCAAGCACCCTCCGATCTTTTCAACCCTTCCGATTTTTTCAATTCTTGATAGCTTTCAATCTTTCATATTTTTTTATCTTTTTTTGTTACGATCCTTTTGCGGATTTCCCATCAGCCGTCTTTGCCGACGCCTGCCGCATGAGAAACGCGCTCCCCGTCACGCGCGAGGCGAAAATCTCCGTCAATTGCGCGGCAAACTTTTCATTGTAGCCGCCGAAAAACGCGACAAGCGCGCAGAACAGCCACACCGGTTCGCCCGGCGCCGCAAACGGCGCGTGCCCGGTCGCGCTCTGCGCAAGAAACAGCGCTACATTGGCCACAAACGCCCCCATGGCGCCGCCCGTGACAGGTTTGACCACGTACCACAGGAGTGCGTCGCGATCCAGGGTCCGGTGCAATGCGCCCACATAGAGACTGTACAGGCTGTACACCGAACCGCCGATCGCCGCCGTCAGGAAACTGGCCGCCACATCCTGCACGACCGTCGCCGCGAATGAACTGCCGCTTGACAACCCCGCTATGGCCTGTGCGCCCAGGACAGACTGGGCGGTACTTCCCACAAACCGTCCGATCGAGATCCAACCCACGCCTGCCGCCGCCAGCGCGAACACGAAAAATTCGTACAGCGCAAGCCACCAGACGGTGCGCGATGCGGAAAATGCGGCGCAGTCCCTCACGCGCGCCGCCGCGCTCTCCAATTGCACGATCGCGTCGGCCCACGCGACGACCGCGCCCGGATTGTCCGGGGATGGCGCCGCATCGAGCGCCGTTCTGTAAAACGCCGCAAGCGCTGGCGTGAGGTTGCCCTGCGCGGCAAGCTGCTGCACCTGTGCGTCGGCCTGGGCAAAGCGGCGCTTCCAGCGCACGGCCGCTTTCTCCCGCTCGTCCTGATCAGCCGCCTCCCCAGCTTGCATTTCGCGATTTTCGTCCGATCCCGTATGCACCGCATTTACATCCCGGCCAGCCGCCGCTCCTGCGACGGATGCACCTGTCCCCGCTCCCGGCGCGAGTCCTGATGATCCTCCATGAATCCGTTCATCTGCCAAGCCAGCCACCCCCGTCATACAACAGTGTATGAATCCCGGCGGCCGGGGGACGCGCAGATACAGGAAATCCGCACCTGGACAAAACACTCAGAAGCAGCGCCGACGCCCGTCCGTTCGAAGGTCGGGATGACTGACCGGCGACGATAGCAGACGGCCATCGGAGAGCGGCCATCGGAGAAGAAACCGTCTGCGTGTTGCCAGTATGCCGATCATGTCGGAACGGGGCGGCTTCAGGCATTGAAAAAGAGGGGCTGCGCACATTGCGGCCCCTCTCGGTGTGCTTCCAGCGATTCCAAACGGTTGTTCAAAAAGAGGGCGGCACTCCCCGGCGCGTTGCCGCGTCAGCGCCAGGAGTGATCCCCCGTCAGGATGTTGAAGATGTCGAAGATGTCGAAGAAGAAGTGGAAGACGCGGATGTCGTGATGCTCCAGGATGAGCCGTTCCAGCGGTTGTGCAACCCGAGATGGCCAAGCGCCTGGAACACCCAGTAGATCGGCATGTAGGTGGTCTTGTTGCCATGGGCGGGATCGACCGCAATCTGTCCGTACGCATTTTGCACAAGCTGGCCGTTGATTTCGATCTGATAGGTCCCTTTCCCCGCTGTCACGTTGGTCAGATTCGGCGTGAACGACGAACCGGACGCCGTCATGTTCCACACTTTTCCGTTCCAGGAGCTCGTGATGCCCTGCTGCTTGAGCACCTGCATCAGATACCAGATCGGCATGTACGTCGTCATGACTCCGCTTGCGGGATCCTTCGCGACAAATCCATGCGCGACCTGCTCACGCTGCCCATTCCACAGGATCTGCCGTTCCGTGGTCGGAAGTTGCGGATTGGCGATCACGATATCCTGCGCATTCGTGACCGACACGGACAGACGCCCTTTGTTCACCTGCGCGGGAATCGGCGTCCACATGCCGTTCGATTGCACCTGATAGACGAGCGCCGAAGTGGGGATTCCCTTGTTGCTGATGGACAGTGTGACCGGCGCCGCCGGAGTTGCTCCGCCGAAGTTCAAGCCGAACGCCGTGACCGCCGTCTGGCCGTTCGGCACGCCTCCCTGCAGGCTGGTGACGGGCGCCTGGTTGATGGTGACATTCTCGCTCACCGAGAATGCGCCCGACGGAACGGTGACGTTGATCGAACTGTTCGTCGTGTGTCCGGTGACCGTTCCTCCCGTCGAAGATATTGCGAGCGTCGTGACCGTCTGTGAGAACACAGAAGTGGTTACCGTCGTTTGGAAACTCTGCGTCCCCAACGGATTGGTCGTGGTCGTCGTGGTGGTTGTTGTTGGCGTCGTCGTCGTGGTCGTTGGCGTCGTCGTCGTGGTCGTTGGCGTCGTCGTGGTGGTCGTCGGCGTCGTCGTCGTGGTCGTCGGCGTTGTCGTGGTTGTCGTTGGCGTCGTCGTCGTCGTCGTGGTCGTTGGCGTCGTCGTCGTGGTCGTTGGCGTCGTCGTCGTGGTGGTTGTCGGC
>JAJZZT010000537.1 GCA_021797415.1 Bacillota bacterium | reverse complement strand
TGTGCGCGAGCGGTTGGAGCGGGAATTTGCCAAGAGCAACGGCGAACTGGCGGATCTCGGGTTCACCTCGTCGGTCGCGCATGGCTGGTTCAACACGGTGTTCAATTGGCACGGATTGCTTGTCACCTCGCTCACGTGGTTCGCCGGCGGCTGGATGATCATGCACGGGCAGATGCTGCTCGGCACGGTGATCGCCCTGTTGGCGTACGCGGGCAAGGTGGAGGGATTCGGGGGGGCGTTCGGCGTTTATCTGGTGGTGCGGACGATGCAGTCCAACGCCGACCGCGTCTTCACGTTGCTGGACGACCTGGACGACCGTACGCCGGCCGATCCGGCGGAGAGCGATGTGTCGGCGGGGAGTGTGCCGGAAGGCGTGGCGCTCATGGTGAATCATCTGCAGTTGGCGACCGCCGCCGGACAGTTCACCTGGCAACAGTCCGCCGGCGCCGTGGTTGGCGTCGATGGGCCGGGCGCGGCCGTGGAGATGCGCGAGGTGCTGGCAGGCATCGCCCCGATCGCGCGCGGCGAAATCCGGCGCAGGGCGAACGCGGGAATGATCTCGGGCGATACGCCGCTGCCCCGATTGACGCTGCGCGAATTGCTGTCCACAGCGGCGGGACGAGAACTGTCGGACCGGGAGGTGCGGCAGACGTTGCGGCAGGTGGGACTGGAGCATCTGCCGTCGGCGCTCGTGGTGGTCACGGAGGAGTGGACGGCGCAAGCGGTCCGGCGCCTGTCGCTCGCACTGGCCCTCCTGCACCGTCCTGACCTGGTTGTTGCGGACTGCTCGCAAGTCGACGGGCGGACCCTGCGGGAGTGGCTTCCGGGGACGGCGGTCGTCAGCGCGGGCGAAGAGGTCGATTTTAGCGGATATGACCGCGTTGTGCAGCCGGAAGCGGCCACGTAACTCGGCCAGAAAAAATATCGGGGAAATGAACACCGCGCATGTGCCCGTCGAAGATGCGGGCGCATTGCGGGCGGTCCGGTAGGCCGCACCGCGTCTATGCAACGGCGCGGTCACGATTGGTAATGTCGTTGTGCAAGTATGAGTCCAAAAATGCCGGTTGTATCGGCCCAGAGTCTGATTGAAGTGTGGAGAGACTCGGATATGAAAAGACGCGGCAGCAGGGCAGTCACATTCGACTCCTGCATGCCTCGCTACCGCCCATAACAGTGCCCAACCACAAAGAGATGCGGGTCGGGTTGTTGGCTAAGATTTTGCGGGATGCACATCTGGAGGTGGAGCAGTTGATCCGAATGATGCGGGAATAATGTAAATTTCGGCGCCTCTATCAGAATTGAAGGGTATGGCTGGGCAGCAGGGTTGTCAGTTGCCCAGCCATACCCTTCAATTCACAGGTCTCAGGTGCGCCAGAACGATTGCGTTCGACGGGCTGTTCCACGCGGCTCCCGCAGCGTATGGATTGCTGGCGCTTGGCCACCCCACATAGTTGCGAGTGCTGTACTCAAACCAATTGGGCGTCTCCACCAGCGGAATCGAAATAGCGTAGGCAACAATTCAGCATAAAAATTTCAGCATAAAACATCTTGACACTAACTTATTGCATTACTTATTATATGGATTATAATAAGTGGTGATAGAAAGAGCTTGGGGATTCATATCAAGAAATTTGGTGAGATGGATTTGCGGAAGTCGACTTCAGGAATGAGCACAGTCGCTTTGAAGCAACAAAACAAGCTGTCGATGATGTATAGCCTGCTTCGGCGTGGTACTGCCACGAAAGGCGATCTTTCAGCAGAGACCAAACTGTCCTTTGCCACGGTTTCCAACCTGTTGAAAGAATTGATGGCAGAAGAGATCGTCCAGGAATGCGGTTATGCAGAGTCGGGCGGGGGGCGAAAACCATTCTTGTATACGATTAAATCCGACGGATTGTTATTTGTCGGAGTGGAGATTCAAGTCGAGCAACTCACTTGTGTGTTGACAGGGCTGGATTCGAGACGGATCAATCACTGCACCGAAGCGCTGGATGCCCATGAAGAGCCGTTTTCCATCATTCAACGAATAAGGACCATGGTCGAGCGATTGTTGGCTGATTGCGGGAAGACCGTCGAGCAGGTGATGAGAATCGGGATCGCCATTTCGGGGCCCATTGATGAAAGCGGAATCATTATTGCTCCTCCCAATATGCCTTCTTGGCGAAACGTGCCTTTGCGCGATCTGGTTGAAAGAGAATTGGGTATCGCCTGCTGTGTGGAAAAGGGCGCCAATGCGGGCATGATCGGCGAGATTGAGTTTGGCAATTACAAAGAAGTCCACCATGTGGTTTATATCCTTGCCGACGCGGGGATCGGGGCGGGCCTCTACATCAACGGAGAAGTGTATCGCGGGGTTGCTCATGGGGCCGGAAGTATCGGCCATACGGTCGTATCCTTTGACGGTCCACCGTGCAATTGCGGCAATAGAGGTTGTTTGGAAGCGTTTGCTTCAGGTCTGGCAATTGAAAGAGAAATAGCCGCGATGAAAGGGGGGGAATGGAGTGTAGAGCAAATTCTCTCGCCGTCCTTGGCGGCGCAAGAGGAGATCAACAGAGTCATAGCGACAGCCGGGAAATGCCTGGGAATCGGTGTGGCCAATCTGTGCAATACGTTGAATCCGCAACTGGTTCTCATTGGCGGCGCTCTCGCGAATAGTGACGTGTACTTCGAGAGTGCCAGAGAAGAGGCGAGACGCCACATTCTCCCTAACTTCGCCAACCGGATTCAAATAGAACGGGCCTGCCTTGGGAAAATGTCGTCCGCGATTGGGGCGGGACTCATCGCCAAATATCAATTTTTGCAAAATTACGGTTGACACAGGAGGGGAGAGAATTTGAACACACAGACCATTGAGTCTTTGGATGAGATGGAGCTGAACCGCAAGCATATCAATATTTCGATTCTGTCTGCGATGGGCGCGTTTTTGGATGGGTATGACACGTTCATCATCGGAGGGGCGTTGTTGCTTCTGAAACCGATGTTTCATTTAAAAGCGGCGGAGACGGGCATGCTTGGGTCGGCGTCGTTTCTGGGGGCGTTGATCGGAGCCTATGTCTTTGGCCACGTTTCCGACCGCTTGGGAAGACGCAGGATGTTCTTGCTCACGTTAGCCACGTTTGGATTGACTTCGATCATGCTCGCTCTCAGTCAATCGTACACACAACTTTTGCTCTGGAGATTTGTACTGGGCGTGGCCATCGGCGCCGATCTCCCGATCAATGCGGCGGTGATTGCCGAATTTAGCCCGAAGAAGTATCGCGGACGGCTCACGGCGATGATTATTATGTTTTTGTTTGCGGGAGGGATTCTTGCCAATGTCGTGGCGATGATACTGTATAATATTGGCGGGATAATTGCCTGGCGGTGGATGTTTCTTTCGGGTGTCATTCCCGCCGTGATCGTGCTTTTTTTGCGCCGCTCCATTCCCGAGAGTCCGCGCTGGTTGCTCAAAGCGGGAAAAAGCAAGGAGGCCGATGCCGTTGTCGCGATATTAAAGGGAGACCGGAAGCTGAGCTTTGATCCCCTGAAATCAATTCGGCTGTCAGGCGAACAGAGCAAGTACAGCGCCATTTTTCAAAGTGGGTATCTGCGTTCCACCGTGATCGTGTCGGTCGTCTGGTTTTTGTTAAATTCCATGTCGTCATCGTTTACGATGTATACCCCCGTCATTTTCAAAGCGTTCGGACTGATCTCGGATCTCAAATCACTGGAGTTTGCTGTGATTACCCAGAGCATCACCCTGATCATCACGGTGGTTGCCGCTTTTAACATAGATCGTTTAGGCAGGCGCAAAATATTGAATCTTTTGATGATCGGGACCATCGTTGGCGCATTGATCCTGCTCATTCAACAGATGGCCCATCTGCAGCCGCCCGCCGTTTTGGTGGCGGGGGTTGCGCTTGCGCAGGGAACGCTTGGGGCGAGCGGCATTGTGATGATGGTGTTGGCGGTCGAGTCCTATTCGACGGAAATTCGGGCGACAGCCGAAGGGTTTGCCATCGGATCCAATAAATTGGGAGCCTATATGGGCACATTGGGCGTGCCCGTACTGCTCGCTTTTGGCGGAATCGTCAGCATGATGACCATCGTCATTGCAGTTGCACTGATCGCGATCATTCTTGGCGCGCTGTTGAAACAAGACCGATCAAAAATCGCTTTGGAGGAGAGATGACGATGAACAAGACAAAGCAACCGAACCTTCTTTTCATCATGGATGACCAACACCGGTTTGATTATCTCGGGAGCCGAGGGGCCCATTTCGTGAAGACTCCCCATCTGGACCGGCTGGCCGCGCGGGGGATCAACTTCTCGAATTGTTTTACGAATTCGCCGCTGTGCGCCCCGTCCCGAATCGCGCTGGCCACGGGAATGCAGCCGGGGAGAGTGGGCGCGCTGGACAACAACAGTTATTTGCCGCCGCAGATCCCCACCTTTTACCAGAGGTTTCGGGACAACGGATATCGGGTGGGGTGTGTGGGCAAATTGGATTTAGCCAAACCCGATCTGTATAACGGGCGCTTTGGGGATCGGCCCTGTGCGTTTTCGTTTGGATTCACCCATCCAGAAGAGTGTGAAGGGAAGATGCATGCGGGCGTTTCGCCGACGCCGCTGGGGCCGTACGGGTTTTATTTGCAGGAAAAGGGACTGTATACGGAGTTCCATGAAGATTATCAAAAAAGGAAACAAGAAGGCTTCTCTCTGGAGTGTTCTGATTCCGTACTCCCGACCGAGGCGTTTGAAGATGTCTACATTGGCAACCGGGCGGCGGAGTGGATCCGTGGCGTTCCGGATGATTTTCCCTGGTTTTATTTTGTCAGCTTTGTAGGACCCCACGACCCCTTTGACCCCCCGACGGAATACGCAGAAAAGTTCCGGGATGCGGAAATGCCTTTGGCCGTGATGGGTTCGCTTGAAGGCAAACCCGGGTGGGTGGCGAGGCGCAGAGTTACGGAGGATCAGGCGACCATTTCCAAAACGAGACGCCAGTACTGCGCCGCCATCCATGTGATCGACGATCAGGTGGGAAAGATCTTGGATGCGTTGGAACGGCGGGGAATGCTGGATAACACCTACATCATTTTTACCAGCGATCATGGCGAGATGGCCGGCGATCATGGTCTTTACACCAAGTCGGTCGCCTATGAACCCGCCATCCATGTGCCCTTGATCATTGCGGGACCGGGCATTGCGGCGGGGGGCGAATCGGATGCCTTGGTGGAGTTGATCGATCTGAATCCGACGGCCTGCGGGCTGGCTGGAATTCCGGATAATGGGCAGATCATGGATGCAAAATCGCTTGATTCCCTTCTGTTTGGACAGACGGACCAGCACCGGACAAGCGTCATGAGCTGTGAGAACAACTTCAGATGCCTCAGGACAGACCGTTATAAATACATCCAGAATTTCAACGATGCGCCCGAGCTTTATGATTTGCAAGCGGATCGGGAGGAATTGCACAACATTGCTCCGGCGAATCCCGCTCTTGTCGCGAAAATGCAGGCTGCATTGGCCCGACGTTGGCGCGATGGGTCCACTTACCGCGACAGAAGCGCAACAAGGAGTGTGTGGCATGGATCAACACAAGGATAAGGTCGACTCCCTGCGCCAGTTTGACGACGCGATCCAAATGACTCCGCTTAGAAAGTGGGCCATTGGCGTCATCGCGCTGGGTGAGTTCGTGGATGGATACGATCTCCTGGTCATCGCGGGCGCGCTCATCATGCTCAAGCCGCAAATGCAGCTCAGCGCCTCGCAGGTGGGGTTGCTGGGAGCGTCCGCGTTTTTGGGGGCGGCGATCGGCCTGTTGATTTTCGGCAGTCTCACAGACCGGATCGGCAGACGGACGGTGTTCACTTTTAATCTCGTTTTTTTCGTGTTTTTCTCGCTGCTGTCTGCAGCGATCAGCAATGTGGCGGAACTGTTCATCATCCGCATCTTTATTGGCGTCGCGATCGGTGCGGACATCGCAACCAGCATGGCCTTCCTGACGGAAATTTCCCCCAGGCTCAAGCGGGGGTCGCTGTCGGGGGCATTGCCGCAGATGGCCTGGACATTCGGCGCGCTGTGTTCACTGCTTGTCGCTTTACTTTTATACAACACGGTCGGCAGCCAAGCGTGGCGGTGGATGTTCGGCCTGTCCGCCGTGCCGGCTCTGGCGGTCCTCATCGGGAGACGACTGCTGCCGGAGTCTCCGCGCTGGCTGATTAAGCAGGGCAGAGACGAAGAGGCCATGGCTGCTTTGGAACTCTTGGGCGTCAGCAAAACCGTGTGGGAGAAGAGGGGAGATGGCTCTCGCGATCCAAGGGAAGGCGGCTATGCCGATTTGTTTCGCAAGCCATACACCCGCCAGGCCATCCTTGCCTTTGTCATCGTCGGGTTCACCCCCTTCATGGGAGCGACGGCGTCGGTGGTCGGCCCCTACGTGTTTCAATACGTGGGCGCATTTGGACTTGCCGGTTCGCTGCAGGCGGGAACCGTCACGTGGATCGGCGGCCTCATCGGAGCGCTGGTCGCCTACCTGACGATCGACCGCATCGGGCGCATGACATCGGTCATCATATCCTGCTGGGGTTCGTTTCTGATCTCTTTGGCCTTGGCCTTGGGCGCGGTGCGGTATCCGCCGCTGTTTCTCGTTTTATTCATCTTTTTGGCCGCGTTGACTTGGTTTGGCGCTTCGTCATTTTGGGTGCTTCCATCTGAGTTATTGCCGACACACCTGCGGGGAAGAGCGCAAGGATTGGGGAACGGGTTGGCGAGACTGATGGTTGCGGTGGCCACCTTCATCATCCCGGTGGGGATCGCCAATTTGGGTTTTTCGGTGATGATCGCCCTCCTGGGTTCGGTGGGTTTGATCATCGGTCTTTACACGCTGACCGGCTTTAAGTTTGAACCCAAAGCCAAGAGTCTGGAAGAAGTGAGCATCGACCGGAAAGTGTGAAGATGTCAGAATGCATAAATTCCAGTAAAATGAAATTTCATCGAAAGAAGGAGATTGGAATTGCCATCAGACCAAAATAACTCTGTCGAAACCCGTCCCAATGTGATTTGGATTTTCGGAGACCAACATCGCGCGCAGGCAACCGGCTACCGGCAAGATCCCAATGCGTTCACACCCAATATGGACAATCTGGCCGCCTCGGGCATTGATTTTTCCCGCGCGGTGTCCGGTTATCCCCTGTGTTGTCCGGCGCGTGGATCGTTCCTGACCGGCCGTTACCCGCACAAGGTGGTCCCTGGGCATGAGCACCAGCTTTCTCCCGAACAGCCGACGATCGCGCATGTCTTCAACGATGCGGGCTATCGTACCGCGTACTACGGCAAGTGGCACCTTGACGGGTTTCATGAAAGCGCCGGCCGCGCGGCCATGCACAAGATTCCTCCGGAACGCCGCGGCGGGTTTCAGAGGTGGCTGGGATACGAGAACAACAACAGTCAATGGGACTGCTGGGTGCAGGGGGGTGAAGGCGACTCCGCTTTTCATGAGCGGTTGCCCGGATACGAAACGGACGAACTCACCACGCTGTTCATCAACTACCTGGAAGAACAGAAGCAACAGGAAGAAGCGGGCGAGCGAATACCGTTCTTTGCCGTGCTGTCGGTGCAGCCTCCGCACAATCCTTACATTGCACCGGAAGACGTGAGGGGGCATTACACAGCGGGAGACATCACACTGCGGCCCAACGTCCCCGATGTCGGGAGGGTGTCGGAGCGGGCGCGGAGGGATTTGGCGGGGTATTATGCGATGATCGAAAAT
>JAJZZT010000167.1 GCA_021797415.1 Bacillota bacterium | reverse complement strand
AAAAGAGGTCGTTTTACTGCGTAAGGAGTATGAGCGACTGGAGAAGTTCCTCGGCGGGATCAAGGATATGAAAAAATTGCCCGGGGCGCTGTTCATCATCGATCCGCGCAAGGAACGCATTGCGGTGGCCGAAGCGCGCAAGCTGGGCATTCCCATCGTGGCGATCGTGGACACCAACTGCGATCCGGATGAAATCGACTATATCATCCCTGGCAACGACGATGCGATCCGCGCTGTCAAGCTGCTGTGTTCCAAAATGGCCGATGCGGTGATTGAGGGAACACAGACCGAAGAAACCGCCTGATCCAGAACAGGTGCTGTCTGAATCAGAGGCTGTGGAAGGCGCGGGGTTATGCGCGCCTGATTGATGCGGGGTGAAGCTGGGGCGTGTTGCACCCATCCTTCACCTTCTTTGCGAGCGTGCATCCGCATGGTTCGCGTGAAGTGCAGGATTGACCACACGACGATCGTTTGAAAGGCGGGGATCAGCAATGGCGGTTACTGCGTCGGCGGTAAAGGAGTTGCGCGAAAAAACGGGCGCGGGCATGCTCGATTGCAAAAAGGCGCTCACCGAAACGAACGGGGACATGGCGAAGGCCATGGAGTTTCTTCGCGAACAGGGACTGGCGTCGGCCGCGAAGAAGGCGGGCAGGATCGCGGCGGAAGGCGTGGTGGAGTCGTACATCCACGGCGGAGGGCGGATCGGCGTTTTGGTCGAGGTCAACTGCGAGACGGATTTTGTGGCAAAAACGGACGAATTTCGCGCGCTGTGCCGGGATGTCGCCATGCACATCGCCGCGTCGCGTCCGGAGTACCTGCGCCGCGAGGACATCCCCGACGAGGTGGTGAAGCGAGAGACGGAGATTTTCCGGCAGCAGACGCTAAACGAAGGGAAACCGGCGAACATCGTCGAACGGATCGTGGCGGGCAAGGTGGACAAGTTTCTGCGTGAGCAGTGCCTGCTGGATCAACCGTTTGTCAAGGACCCGGCGGTGACCGTCGCGCAGTTTGTTTCCGGGAAGATCGCCAAGATGGGCGAGAACATCTCGATTCGCCGCTATGTACGCTTCGAGATGGGCGAAGGGCTGGAAAAACGGGCGGACGACTTTGTCTCCGAGGTGCTCTCGCAGGTCAACAAGTGACGGTGGGGAGTGAGCGCGCATGATGCGTGCTCACTTTGTGTAAACCTGTTCAAATCAGGGGGCAGGTGACCCGCACAGTGCGGGGAGTTCTGACTAGCGGGAGGTTGGCGATGGGTACGGCCAGGTATCGGCGGGTGGTGCTGAAACTCAGCGGCGAAGCGCTTTCCGGGGCGGGCGGATTCGGGATCTCCCCGGATGTGATGCGCTCCGTTGCCGTTCAGATGTTGGAGGTCACGCGTTACGGTGTGCAGATGGCCGTCGTGGTGGGCGGAGGGAACATCTGGCGGGGAGTCTCCGCGAGCGGGCAGGGGATGGACCGCGCCCACGCAGATTACATGGGGATGCTCGCAACCGTGCTGAACGCTCTCGCGCTGCAGGATGCGCTGGAGAAGCTGGGCGTTGAAACGCGCGTGCAGACATCGATCGAAATGCGCCAGGTGGCTGAACCGTACATCAGGCGCCGGGCAATCCGCCATCTGGAAAAGGGACGCGTGGTCATTTTCGCCGGCGGGACGGGCAACCCGTTTTTCACGACCGACACCACGGCGGCCCTGCGCGCGGCAGAGATTGACGCGGACGTGATCCTGATGGCGAAAAACGGCGTGGATGGCGTCTATTCCGCCGATCCGCAGAAAGATCCGGCCGCCGTCCGCTACGAATCGCTGAATTTTATGGATTTGCTGCGAGACGGGCTCGGCGTCATGGATGCAACGGCGACGTCGCTTTGCATGGACAACGATATTCCCATCATCGTGTTCTCGATTTCCGAGCCGGGCAATATTGTGCGGGCAGTTCGCGGGGATTCGATTGGAACTATTGTTCGGGGGGCAGAGTCATGATCCAGGATCATGTCAAGACGACAGAAGAGCGCATGGAAAAATCTCTTGCCGCGTTTCGGCGCGACCTTGGCACGGTGAGAGCGGGCCGCGCCGTGCCGGCATTGCTCGACAAGGTCGTGGTGGAGTATTACGGGACGGCGACGCCCATCAACCAGGTGGCGAGCGTGAGCGCTCCTGAACCGCGTTTGCTGGTTGTGCAGCCGTGGGACAAGAGTTCGCTCGCAAGTATTGAGAAGGCCTTGCTCAAATCCGATTTGGGCTTGACTCCGAGTAATGACGGCAATGTCATCCGGCTCTCCATTCCGCAATTGACCGAGGAGCGGCGCGTCGAACTGACGAAGATGGTCCGCAAGATTGCCGAAGAAGGAAGGGTCGCCGTGCGCAACGTGCGCCGCGACGTGAACGAGGAGATCAAGAAACTCGAAAAGCAGGCGGCGGTGTCAGAGGACGAGAGTCGCCGCCTGCAGGAACGCATTCAGGATGTGACGGATCGGGTCGTGGCCGAGATCGATCGCCTGCTGGCGCAAAAGGAACGGGAAATGCTTGAGGTCTGAGCAAAACCGACTGTTTTGAACAGCGTGGAGGGTCCCAATGATGGCTGACTGGAAGTCGCGCTTTCGCAAGGCCGCCGCACAGGATACAGACAGGCTGGAGACGCAACGTGTACCGCAGCACGTGGCGATTATCATGGACGGCAACGGTCGCTGGGCAAAGGCGAAGGGATTCCCGCGTTCGGCGGGACATCACGCGGGCATGGTATCCATGAGAGAAACGGTGCGCGCGGCGGACGACTTTGGCGTGAAGGCGCTGACGCTGTACGCTTTTTCGACTGAAAATTGGCTCCGACCGCATCAGGAGGTCCGCTATCTGTGGCATCTGGTGGGCGAGTTCTTCCGTTCGGACATGGATGAACTGGTGGCGCGCAATACGCGGGTCACCTTCATCGGCGACCTGTCTTTGCTTCCTCCGGCCACTCAGCACTTTGTCCGCGACGCACAGGCGCGGACGGCCGCCAACAGCGGCATGGTCATCCAGTTTGCGCTGAATTACGGCAGCCGTTCAGAGATCGTGCGCGCCGTGCAGCGCCTCGCCGAACGCGTGCGCCGCGGCGACCTTGCGCCCGAGCAAATCGACGAGCGCGCCATCTCGGACGCGTTGGACACGGCGGGCGTGGAAGACCCGGATCTTCTCATCCGGACGGCCGGAGATCAGAGGGTGAGCAATTTTTTGCTGTGGCAGATCGCTTATACGGAATTCTACTTTTCTCCAGCCATGTGGCCGGATTTTCGCCGGGAACACCTGCTGGCGGCCCTGACCGCGTACGCGGGACGGGAGAGGCGTTTCGGCACCGTGAAGTGATGGCGCGCGCAATGTGTGGAAAAGAAAAGGATTGTTCCGTGTTGGGGTGGGTGGAGTCGTGTTGGGTCAGCGCATACTGACAGGCGCAGCCGGAATCCTGCTGGTTGGACTCGCCGTATGGCTGGGAGGATTCTGGCTGGCGGCGTTTTTTGCTTTTATCGCGGTCATCATTACATACGAGATTGGCAACATGATGAAAGTCCGCCCCACCAGCGCGGAGAGCTTGATCGCCCTGTTTTGCACGGCGCTCATCGTCCTGTGGCCCGCCTTTGAACGTTTCTGGTACATTCTTTTTTATTCCCTGCTGATCCTGACCGTGTTCCGCCGCGAAGCCTTTTCTTTTTCCAACGCCGGCGTGCTGTTTGCCGCCGCCCTCTATTCGAGTTACGCCTTTCGCACCCTGTTGAATTTGCGGATGTGGCCGTCCGGCGCAGGGTGGGTGTTGCTGGTGTTCATCGCGATCTGGGCGACGGATACGGGCGCGTTTTTTTCCGGCCGCGCGCTCGGTGGACCAAAACTTGCGCCGGACGTCAGTCCGAAAAAGACGATCTCGGGCGCTGTGGGCGGTCTGCTCTCGGCCATGCTGTTCACCGTCGGCGGCGGTCTTTTGATGTTTCGGTCGCTTGGGGGCAGTTGGGCGCTGTTTGCGGTGCTGGGGTTGATCGTCTCGGTTGCCGGCCAGGCGGGCGATCTGGTCGAATCCGCTCTCAAAAGGCAGTACGCCGTCAAAGACTCCGGAACCATCCTGCCAGGGCACGGCGGAGCGCTCGACCGCTTTGACAGCTTGCTCTTGGCGGCGCCCATCGCGTATCATTTTATCATCTGGGTGTTTCCTCATTGATGAAAAGAGGTGGGAGCCGTGGCTCGTAAACTGGCACTGCTCGGAGCCACCGGCTCAGTCGGCCGGCAAACGCTTGAGGTTTTGCGGTTGCACCGGGAACGTTTCGACGTGCGCGCGCTGACGGCGCACACGCGCGTGGCGGATTTGGCGGATTTGATCGACGAGTTTCAGCCGCACCTGGCGATAGTGGATACAGAAAAGCAGGCGGAAACCATCCGCGCGCGTTGCCCCGGCGTCGAGGTGCTCACAGGTCCGCAGGGACTCGCCGCGGCGGCGGCGGCGGCGGCTGGGGGCGTCGTGGTCAACGCGCTCGTCGGCGCGGCGGGGATCCTGCCGACCATGGCGGCCTTGGCTGCGGGCGCCGATGTGGCTCTGGCCAACAAGGAAACCCTGGTGGCCGCCGGGGAAGTGGTCATGTCGCAGGCCCGCTCCACAGGTGTGCGCGTCATCCCGGTGGATTCCGAGCATTCCGCCATTCACCAGTGCTTGCGGGGGTATACGCCAAACGAGGTGCGGCGCCTGATCCTGACGGCGTCCGGCGGCCCTTTTCTCGGACGAAGCCGCGAAGAACTGGAGAATGTGGGGATTGCGGACGCGCTGGCGCACCCGACATGGAGGATGGGCGCCAAGATCACGGTGGATTGCGCGACGCTGATGAACAAAGGGTTTGAGGTGCTGGAGGCGCACCATCTGTTTCAGATGCCGCTGTCATCCATCGATGTGCTGGTCCATCCGCAAAGCATCGTCCACTCGCTGGTGGAATTTCGCGACGGCGCCATGCTGGCGCAACTGGGGGCGCCGGACATGCGCATCCCGATCCAGTACGCGCTGTTTGCGGACGAAGAACGGCCTGCCGCGGATTTTCGCAAGCTCGACCTGGCAGGCGCGGGTACGCTTACGTTCGAGGCGGTCGATTTGGATGCGTTTCCCGCGCTCCGTCTGGCATATGATTGTGGCATGGCCGGCGGTACGGTGCCCGCTGTGTTGAACGCGGCCAACGAAGTGGCCGATCTGGCGTTTCTGTCCGGCGAGCTGGAGTTTGTCGGGATTTTTGACACCGTGCGGGCTGTGATCGACCGACATGAGCCTGTGGCGCACCCGGAGATCGGGGATGTGCTTGAGGCGGACGCCTGGGCGCGCCGCCTGACGCGGCGCATGATCGAAGAGAGGGGGCGCATGGATTGCTGACCGCTCTTCTGGCCGGCGGCATCAAGTCGGTGCTCGGAGTCGTCGTGGTTTTTCTGCTGTTGGTCACGATTCACGAGTTTGGCCACTTTATCGTTGCGAAACGGGCGGGCGTGCTCGTCCCGCGCTTCGCGATCGGATTTGGTCCGCCGCTGTGGAAATTCGTCCGCGGCGAGACCGAATACTCCATCCGCCTGTTTCCGCTCGGCGGTTTTGTGCAACTGTCCGGGGAAATTCCGCAGGACAGCTTTTTCAAGGCGGGCGAGCAGGTCGCCGTCGAACTGGACGAGAAAGGGCAAGTGGTCCTGATCGGCGACGCGGATGAGATGCCCGATGCGTTGTCCGGCGCGCTGTCGCGCATAGATACGGCCCGCCGGTTCTGTGTCTGGCTGCAGACCGACGACGGATTGAGAGAGTTTCAACTCGGCGATCCCTGTTATCTGAAAAACGGCAAGGACCGCCTGCGGCTCGCGCCCCCCGCGCGGCAGATGAACCGCAAACCTCTTTTGGCGCGGATGGCGATCGTCCTGGCCGGACCGTTCATGAACATCGTGCTGGCGATTGCGCTGTTCGCCGTCATGGCAGGCTCGCTCGGCGTGGTGACGGGCATACCGCGCATTGCCGCCGTCGAGGCGGGGTCGCCTGCGGCGAGCGCCGGCCTGCGGCCGGGAGATGTGATCGACGCGATCAACGGGCAGGCGATGACAAACTGGAGCAAACTGGTCACTGAGATTGAGACGCATCCGCGCGATACACTGCAGATGACCGTGGGGCGTGCAGGCCGTCAGATTCACCTTCAGGTGACGCCGCGCAAGCGCAAGAGCGGCATCGGCTTCATCGGCGTAACCCCCGCCGCATCCCATGCCGTGCCTGTGGCGATCGAGAGCGGCGTACAGCAGACCGTGACGTACACCCAGTTGATTTTTGGCGCGATCGGCCAGTTGTTTCACAGCCAGAAGGCGTTCACGCAGGACATGGCGGGACCGGTGAAGATTGTCGCCGTCATCAGCCAGCAGGCGCAACTGGGAATTCTCAACCTGATCAATCTTACGGCGATTCTCAGCCTGAATCTGGCGATTTTCAATCTGCTTCCCATCCCGGCGCTCGACGGAAGCCGGTTTCTGTTCATGCTGGTGGAGGGCGTGCGCGGCAAACCGATCGATCCACGCAAGGAGTACCTGGTTCATGCCATCGGATTTGCCGCATTGATCCTGTTTACGGTTTTTCGCACGTACCTGGATGTGACGCAACTCTTTTGACTTTTCGGGGGTGAGCGCCGCCTTGACAGCGAGTGTAACAGGGGCGAAGCGGCAGGCGCCGCTGCCCGGAAGAGACGGGAATGAAATACCGGAGGAAGGGACAGGCGCGCGCGCCTTGTTTCCCGCCGCCGCCTGGGTGGACGAGGCTTCATCGGACGGCCGCGCGGCTGTCGTTTCACTGGCGGCGTTCTGCACGGCCGTCACGGTTCACCGCGCCCGCGGTGAAGTTGAACTGGCGCTTTCGGCGCAATGCGACACGGCGCCCGCTATGCTTCGTCTTGCGGTGACCTGGATGATGGAGCAGCTTCCGGGCGTCGGCGTGACGGTCAGCCGCGCCGGACCTGCGCCGGGTTTCGCGCCGCAGCGGCTGCCCGAATGGGACACTGTTCTCCCCTACCTGCAATCCGCGGTGTTGCTCGCCTGCGCTCGCGAACCGGGTGCGCGCGGCATGTGGCTCCACAGTTCATTCGAGTGCACGGAGGATGCCCTGCGGCTGTACGTACCGGCTGCGCTCGGCCTGGCCAGAGAGAAACAGTGGCATGTCGTGGTTGGCGGCTGGCTTGAGATGCTGTGCGGCGTGACGGTTCCGCTTGAACTGGCGCAGTTCGCCGACCGCGACGGCGTGGTGGAGGCGTTCCGTCAGAAAGTGCGGGAGGAAGCGATCGATGCGGGCGCCCTGCAAATCGCGCAGGCTGTGGAGAAAGGTCCGCAGTCTGCGCAGAAGGCGCCTGCCAGGAGGTATTTTGAGGAAGAGCGGCGTCCGGCGTCGGCGCGCGGAAAAACGCCGGACGGACCGCTTGTGGCGCTACGCGACATCCAGGATGAACTGCGGCACGTGACGGTCGAAGGCCGGGTGTTTGGACGGGAAGCGCGCGAACTGGCGAGCGGAAGGCAGCTCATCCAGTTTTATTTGACGGATGAGACGGACTCGATCACCTGCAAGGCGTTTTTGCGCGGCGCAAAGCGCGAAGCGCAGTGGCCGGAGGTCGGCGACGGGAACTACCTGCGCGTCTCCGGCGCCGTTTCGTTCGATCCCTATTTGAAGGAACTGGTGCTGCAGATCGCCGATATGGCGCCGTCCGATGCGCCCGTGGTGGCGGACGATGCGCAAGACAAGCGCGTGGAATTGCACGCTCACACCCAGATGAGCGCCCTGGAC